>JAEOST010000533.1 GCA_016840245.1 Candidatus Thorarchaeota archaeon | reverse complement strand
TGTCACGAATATTGGAGAACCTACATGCAGCTGAGGCCGCCTCTTACTATAAGGTCATCGGGGAGAAGGGACCAGCTGAAGAGATGACTGATTTAGGCCGACTTGCTCTAGCAACAGCCTACGCATCCGAAGCCCAAGTATTTGGAACTCAGGCAGACCAGTGGGCATTTCGTGCACAAATTGAACGTATGAACACCTTTCAGAAGCTTCAGGATGAACTCGCCATGCTTGAGGATGATGATTCCATAGATGGCGTCCTGATGGCTCATGAGAATACAATCAAACGAATCAAACAAGCTGTTGCTGCTTTCGAGTCTGCTGCGAATGAATTGAGTGCAGTAAAGGGAAATGAGATTCGAAAGAACAACAATGTGGAAGCACAGGTGAGCCAGCTTCGTGGTGTGGTCATGAAGTATAAGGGAGACCTCTCACGTCTGTTGGGAGCCAAGAGTGACTTCATGGCAGAATTCCATTACAGGAAGGGAGACCTCTCCAAGGCGCAGAGACACTACTCGGATGCCAATGACCAGCTTCGAGAAGCAGTTGGGAATTACACCGTTGCAGCTCAAGTGTTCCAACAACTTGGTGATGCACAGGCAGCACAGAGTGTAGATACAAAGGCAAAGACAACCGATCTACTTGCACGAACTGTCTGGGATAACAGGCAAAAGATTGGAATGGACCAAGAGCCAACAATCAAGGGAGATGCAGAGTTATCAGCTCTATATCAGGGCTCCACTGGTCAGTAAGGCATATTTATTCGATGGATGACAATTACCTCATGTCTCACAAGACTATAGGATAAGGGATGAATCAGGTTTTGAACTACAATTCTAGAAGGGTTTTGATCGGATGCTTTGCACTAGCAATTCTGAGTGTCAGTACAGCTTGTACTAATGTAATTGTACCACATAGCAGAACTTGTACAGTGATCGTAAAATCAGAGAATCCCTCATTTCATGCTTCAGAAGAAAGTGAAGATTGGCAGGTCACCACTCTTCAAGATGAAATTAGACCCATACATAATGGGACATGGGGGATAATTGGAAACGTTGAAACTTGCATGGATATCGATGTTGCATCAGATGGATCTGTCTATGCTGTAGGCAGTTCTCTTGATCAAGAAGCCGGATTTGTTCCATCATTAGTCCTACTGAAATGGAATACTGATGCTGAGGTTGAATGGGTGCAATATTGGAATGAATCTGGGGCATCGCAGGGGTATGGTGTTTGTGTACATGGCAATAGAGTGTATACTGTAGGGGTTCACATAGGGGAGGGTGGACAAGCAGATACTGCATTACTAGCTTGGGACCTAGATGGTTATTTGATGTGGTCCCAGACAATGGATGTTGGAGAAGGTGATGGAGGAATAGAAGTCACCGTGGGGTCAGATGGTTCAATCTACGTCTTTGGAATTGCACAGCGCATCATATCAGGAGATTATGTGATTTCCTCCTATCTTATCAAACTCACATATAATGGAGAATTGATTTGGACAAAGTGGAGTGAACTCACTGGATCGTATTTCTCACTCACAATGAATATTGCATACTCCAGTGATGATTACATCTATGGACAGGATTCCGCCGGGATTAGGAAATGGGATACAAGTGGAAACATCATCTGGGAAATAGAAGGCCAGTTTGTAAATATGATACAGTCCTCAACAGGAGATATCTATGCAATAGGAATGAAGTATTCCCAAGAAGTCTACCTCGCATTGTCATATCATTTTCTGAAAATCAACGGAAATGGGATAATCCTCTTCAATCAGACAAGAGGAACGGGTTCTGCCAACTTCAATGATTTCAACATCTACATGGGTCTTGGAACGTCCTATGATGGTTTTACTTATGCACTAATGAAATCAGTAAATCAAACATTGGACCCACGACTGGTAAAATTCGATACTGAAGGAGAAACTATTTGGAATCGAACAACAATTGGATTAGAAAATCTATACACAGGCTACGAGGCCGATATCAAGTTCGAATTTTCATTGAACGGACGAATCTATCTAGGAGCATCCAATTCATCATTGTACAGCTCTGAACGAGATTTTCTACTGCAAATCTATGTTGACCCAGATTATCAGGATGGTAATGGAGGGGAATCACCACCATTCGGGTTGGTTGAATTCGTAATCTATAGCGCAGCAGTTGGGTTAATCCTGCTTGTAGTAATCGATTTTGTGAGAAATAAGAGGAAGTCATGAAGACAGGTAATGTAGATGAACTCCCTTAGAGAAGTTCATCTACATGAGTCGTTAGTTAGTAGGAATTACAGGTGCTGCACTAAGGGAGCTAAGAGTAACAGTGTGCACTCGCTTGACAGTGAAGGGGGCAAATGCAACTCCACCCGCATGATAGAACTTGCTGAACCACTCTACAAAGTGCAGACGTAATGTGTGCATAAATGCTAGGAGTCCTTCGAGTATACCTACAATAAAGGTCCCGATGATGGCTCCTAAGAGAGGTAGGTGGGGGTATGTGGGCGCTCCTGGAATCGGAGAGTAAACCTCAGTTGGAATAATCTCTACTCCAGCTATCGTGAGTGCTGGAAATGGTATATTGAACAATGGAGGTACAAGCTCGAAGAAAACACCACTCAGAATTACATGCACTGTTGCTAGTGCAAATATCCTTGCGTAACTCACTGTATGGCTAATCATACCCAAAGCGGACTCTAAGAAATGAACCATTCCATCCATTCCGCCTTTCATGGATGCCACTGCCATTATTATCATTGGTGTAAGAAATACGAGCAAACTGAATGTCATTGCATCAATAGGAATTTGAGGATAGATTCCATTGTTTCCAGTACCATATCCAATTCCTGCTATTGGTATCCACATAAAGACGGAACCTGTGGGATCAAACCAGTTTGCGATACTGCTGTAGCTAACACCGAAAAGCAGATTCACAAAACCAAGATAGAGCCAAAGATAGGATACTCCAATGAGGATTTTTCGTGTCTCCTTGTGCTTTATTCTGTTGTAAATATCTAGTAGGATGCCAATAGTGATTTGAATAGCTCCGATTTCAATTGATAACTTCAGCAGATGAGCTGCACGATATGGATTATGTGATCCATCAGGAAGTCTATGCGCAAAGAGGCTATATTCCTGTCCAGCTATCGAAGGCCACAATGGCTCAATAACGGTTTCAGCACCAAAGAAGCTTCCAAACAGAAAACCTCCTATCATAGCGAATATACCCATCATGATCAATCCTTCAGCACCACTCTGAATGTATCCCATGATTGAGCCCCAATCGTCACCTCTTCGTTTTCCTCGCAACGCAGCAAGTCCTATTAGCAAAACAAGGAACCCTTGCCCGACATCTGCAAAGACCATTCCAAAGATCAAGGGAAATGATAGCCACATGATCTTAGTTGGATCTAGATCGTGTTTTGACGGAGTTCCAAAGGCGTTCACGACATCCTCAGTTGGTTTCATGGGGGATGGATTGTCAAGATAAGTGGGTGACTCAACCTCAGCAAAATCTGGTTCCTCAAATTGAAGATCGAACACGGATTGAGTCTTTTCAATAAGAAGAGATTCCAATTCTTCTTCACAGCCATAAGGAATCCAACCCCAAGCTTTCACAGATTGGTCTGTATATACAAGGTATCTCTTTGCTTCAACACGGGCATGCTCTATATCAAGAATCTCCCAAGCAGCAAGTATCTTGGACCCCCACTCACGAACGATATGATCCTTTCGAGACTGCAGATTCTCAAGACTGGATTCTAATTCAACAATCCTTGCCTCTGCATCGGCAGCAATCACTGTCGGGTCACCACCTGATGACTCAGGCACTGAAAAGGATTCAAACTCCATTGCTGAGAGGATACGTTCAACAGCCTCCCGTCGTTCAATTGCTACACTTACACTGGCTACTGAAACACCACGTTTGAGAGCAATAGAACGTAATGAATAGGCATCTTCAGTCAGCTCTTTGATGCTCCATTCTAGCTGTGATATTCTTCCACTGGGAATCACTCCAGCTGTAGCAAAGGTGTAGTCGCTAGCTCCAAGACGCTGAGGATCAAGACCCAGTGGTTGTAGTGAAATGGCAACGTCACGAACTCCCTTTTGACGTTCAAGTTCTTGTGATTCAGTTGTTATGTCACGATCAATCTCAAGAATCTCTTCCTCTGCTGAGCGTATCACATCAGCTACAAATGAAAGACTCTCTTCAAGAGATGTATCGCTGACTTCTATCCGGGTACCAGACCGACGTGCGGTATCAAGCTCTAGTGATTCTACGAGCTTTGTAACTCTGTCTAATGCTGTATAGACGGTTTCCTCCTCACGAGTCTTCTCAATCTCAACGATTCCAGCTTGTTTAGGAACATCAATGAATTCGAAACGACCAAATTCCTGAAGAGCCATCAGAACATCACGCTCGCGCTCCTGATGTGTTACAACCTTGGCTACTTTCATTTTGGCCGGGCTCATAGTAAGACCCATATCGTCTGCACCCTAAGAGTTCCATCTGATACATACCTAAGGATATGCCTTCAGATGTGTATAGACAAACGGCTCTTTCCCGGTTTGATAAACGTTGTGCAAGAACTATATAGGCGAAGATGGTCAAAATTAGCTAAGGTATATCTTTATCAAGGCAATATTTTAATCACGCAATACATTCAGATTTCGAGATGTCAAAGATGAGTGCAGCTCACGAAGACTTGGACCGTATTCATGAAGCGGAACAAGAAGCCAGACGAAAAATTGAGGCCGCAGAAGAGAAGGTCCGCGAGATTAGAAAACAAACAGAGACCGAAGTCACTGGTCTCATTGAACGGGAAGTAGGCGAAGCTAAAGCTGAAGCTGAACGTCTTTTGCAGCAGAGAGAAGACAAGCGAATTGAGATAGAGGGTAGAATCCAGAAGGAGGCTGAATCAAATGCAAGTACGCTTGAAAAGTCTGCAAAGAAGAAGATTGATGATGCGCTAAAAGTAGTCATCAAAATTCTACTCGCGGAGGAATGAAGATGTCAGGTGTCGACAAGATAATTGAGATGATCACTGATAGGTCTGCAGAAAAGGAAAAGGAAATCCTTGCTGAGGCAGAAGAGGATAGAGAGATACGTCTGGACGTTGCGAAGAAGAGAGCTAAGGAACAGTCTGGCGAAATATTGAGTAAAGCACAGGCTGAGCTAGCAGCTGAACTTGAGAGATTCGAGGCTAGCACTAAGTTGAAAGTAAAACACAGTCTATTGGAAACGAAAGAGGCTCTGATTAAGGAGGTCCTCGATTCTGCACTTGAGGCGGTACGTAAACGTGTTGGAAGTTCCAAGTATGAGCAAGACCTCACTCGCCTTGTAGTGGATGGTGCAAAATCTCTCGAGGCGAGTAATTTAGAGCTGCTCTTTCCACAGGGACAGAAAATATCTCTAACAGGAGCGGCAGCTGCTAAAGCAATTAGTACCGCTACTAAACAAAAGTCACAGTGAAAGTCGCAAAGGAAACAGTTCGTTCATCTGCAGGAGTAATCGTTAGAGCTGAAGATGGACAGAGATGGGTAGACAATACAATAGAAGCGCGTTTAGAAAGACTTGACAACGAGATAAGAAATTCTGTTGTAGACACTCTTTTTGGAAAAAGCAAGGAATAGAAGCCACTAGGCGGTCCATGGCAGCTCCAGATAGTCTTCTTGAAGACTATACAAAGGATTGACTTATTGAAGATGAGATAAGAAATAGAATAGCAATCATACTATTTGGTGATATAATGGAACAGAGCCACGGGGCTGCAATAAGCAGACCCCGTTGGTTTCTCTAATCCGGGTTTCAATCCTAATGACCAGTTATAATTGTTGTAATGCTTCCAATAAGCAGGAAGGAGATGACAAAACCATAGATGGCAATTGCCTCAATGAAGACTACATACAAGATTGACTTACCGAAAGTCTCAGGTTTCTCAGTAATTGCACCAAGTGCTGCAGCCGATGCTGTACCCATTCCAATGGCACCGCCAATTCCTGCGAGACCAATGGCGAGACCAGCACCAATTGCAATCCCGAGTATTGCCATACCATCTCCTGGTTCAAGTTGTAGTGCTCCAAAGCCTCCTGTGGGCGAACCAATTGCACTCACTGGAACCATAAAGGTCAGGATGAGGGCAAATACACCCACGATGAACAATAACAGGTTAGTTATTCGGTTATCGATTTTCAATTGATTATATCCTCCGGATTTACCATAATGTGATCATACGTCTTATTGTATCGGCTGACTCGCCTCTCTCAATTCCAACTGCTATGGACCTTATGTTTCTTACTTCATAGTACTTCAGGTTGAAAAAGCCAATGATTGTACCTAAATGAAACGGAAATGCCGTTAGTTGCAGCAGCACACGCTTCGCAATGTAGTCCTCAATTGCAAGTTCAACTTCTGACAGGTCATTCGTGTCCTCATAGAGCCGCTGAAGTCGCCCACCTATCTGTGAGTAGTGAGTGTTATTGAGTTTGCTAAACACATCACGCCAAGTAGCACTCGTGGTTAGTGACTCCATTAATGCTCTGGATTTTCTCGTGAAACGAACCATGGACATCTGAATGACACGTGAATCTAACCCCAGAGCAAGTGCCCTCAGAACAGTTAGAACATTTCTGAGATCGACTCGGGCCTCTAGGATATTCAAGACCTTCTTCTTGTCTTCATTAGAGAAGTCCACAAGAGCATCCATAACCTTTCGTAGATACCACTCCTCGACAGCAACCTCAAGCGGTGCCGTTGACTCAAACTCCTCGTATTGCGGTACGCGAGTGAGTAAGGCAATCTTGATGTCCCAGTATGGGAGAATATCAATCATTGAATTTACTGAAGAAACATTGATGAGAGTTTCAAATTCATCAATCTGTGACGGGGATGTTGGCACTGTAAATCGAAGTATCTCATCTCGATCAAGACCTACGTGAATACCACGAAGTATGGTCTTAATACTCTCAGCCAAGAACATCTCCATGTATGTCTTGGAAAAATCCTGTACCTTACCAGTAAGAGACCTTGAGAGATTATAGACAACCTCTGCAAATTCTCTCGAAAGGAAGAGGGCTAAATCATCAGGATAGAGAGCTTTACCTGGTGAGATTCGGTTCATGGCAGGACCATAAGCAGAACTAGAGAGGATTTTGATGAACTCCTCATAGCTCTTAGACTGCAATAGTCTCTCGTAATCAGCAACAGAAAGAAATCGGGACTTGAGAGCCCTAATTCTAGCGTTGACGAATCCATAGACATTCGCAGCTCCTAAGGTCATTCATCATCAACCCGTAATTGTCCACAGTGGAATAAAGTCTGAGTTCTAAGACAAGTTATAAGCTTGACGTACCGGCATCATTTCGTACGTATTCGAAGAATTCAAATAAACACTTAAGCCACAGAACCCCTGTGGACCCTATGTCGGAGGAGAGTACGCCCCCAAGACAGAGTTACGATGTGTTTGACATTGGTAGTCTCTTCAGAAGTTCTGCCATCATTACATTCGTAATAGAAATAATCGCAGTAGTAATCATGCTGGGATCACTAGCAGTGTATGCTTTACGCGACTTCTTTCCAGAACTTGAGGGAGATCTGCAAAACCTTATGCTTCTGGGAGGAATTGCCGTAGTCCTCATTGTCTTTCTGGCAGCATTCAGCGTCTTTGTTAGATTCTCCAGACGAATCAGTGATGCTGTTATAGGCCCGGGAATTCAGCATGTGAGAATGGATATTCCTAGAGTTAAAATGGTAATCTATGTCTATGCAGCTCTAGTGGCCATAATGGGAATTATTGGTGCTTACATCTTCTATCTAGTATACAAGAATATCTTATTCCCATGGGCCGAGGCTCAAGTCTCACTTCCACTTCACCTGTTTAGTGTTGCATTGGGCGCGCTCTTCATTGCCCTTCTGATACA
>JAEOST010000532.1 GCA_016840245.1 Candidatus Thorarchaeota archaeon | reverse complement strand
GGAGCATGATAAAGGAACACTTCTAGAGGCTGTCTTTGGAGTTGTCTACATTTGTCAAGGATTAGAAAAGGTCAGAGAACTGATCAAACACCTGATGTAAAATGATTCAATGTTCCATTAGTAATCTGTGAGATCATAGTCATCCTCACGATATCTTGGTACCTCAGCACTGGGAAATATCTTGTTGAACGTCTTCAGAACCTCATTTGCTATTGCAGGATCTGAGTAGACTCTGACTGAGGGAATCGTCCGTTGTTGTTGTTTCAACAATTGCATCAGGGGCTTTCCTTCCTCAGTCTTGCTCAGCTTCACGATATCAAAGCCCTCCTCGCCACCAGTTAGGATGGGTATCTTTGAGAGGAATGTTGCACCTAACTCAGGATTCACTACATCGATGACAATCCTACCAGGAGTATCAATAAGTTCGAGTTCGGCTTCAACTAGCTTCTCAATGTCCTCATGCATTGACAGGATTCTCTGCTGAACGTCTTGTTCGAATGATGAGATAGACCTAGAGGTCACTACCTTGAAGAGTCGTCTGTAACGAATCCGGGCAGCATATTCACGAACGAAATCTATCTCAGACTGCTCGAGCCAACGATAGAGGTCACCGTCGGTCATCCGAGTGAAGAGACCTATACATTCGTTCTTTGAGAAGTCCTCTTCCTTGATTCTGAAGTAAGTGGCTTTAGATGTGAGGGCTTCAGCAACTCGTACTGCATGATGGTAATAGAGATCTGCAAACATCCATGACCTACTTAGGATTAGAGCTTCTAGTGAATGTAATGCTTTCAACATGAATGCCCTCCGATATTGCCCCGATGAATCTTTGACAACACGATTGGTCATCAATACACGTTCAGCTGGAAAGATACCCAGTTGGACTCCGCTGAAGTGTGCATCTCTGATTAGATAATCAGTCTTGTCTATATCGAGAGGTGAATCGATGAAGTCAGATATGAGTGATAAGACTGGGTCGGATGTTCGACGCTTTAGAATGGCAACCACTGTCTTTGGATCTATGTCGTTTCGTTCAAGAATGTTGGAGAGAGCGCTATTCAGTATTAGGAACTCACCTAGGTCTGTATGAGAGAGACCACTCCAACTTTCCAAGGCAAACTCAATTGTATGTGATGTTGGAGGATGCCCCACATCATGAAGCAGTGCGGATGCTCTGAATAGTTTCCGATGATACTCATCCAAGAGACCTGAAAGAGGAATAAAACAGGCCTCATCAAGATTCTCACAATAGTTTACAACTCTGATGCATTTCTGAGCTAGGAAGTTCGTTCCAATACAGTGTTCAAACCTAGTATGTGTAGCACCCGGGTAAACAAGATGCGCTGGACCCAACTGTCGGACATATCGTAACCTGAGCATTTCCCAAGACGAGATGATATCCAGTTCCCACGGATCTAAGAGTACAGCCCCATGGACAGGATCTTGGAGAGCCTTCTGACGAGTGTGATGTTCAGCCATCCTAACATATGATTCATGCTCATCTATTGTAGCTTGAATCGTTCCCCATACCTCATTCTGCGACAACTTAGCAGATAGGATATCGGCTTCACGCTTTCCAGTGAGGCGTATCAAATTGATTAATTCATTGTCTGGAACATCAGGCATTTTGATGTACTCCTAGCAATTGGAAGAAACTGATAGTTGTTCGCGTATAAAGGATGTGAATATTTGACTGTAACTTGTTATCAATCGAAATTACGAGATAACTTTACCCGCTCACGTGCCGCATTGTAAGCTAGTGTAGTTTCGGTTTCCATTGCTTTACAATACTCATCTGGATCGCAGTACCCCCACCGTCTCATTATCTTGCAGGAGGGTGCGTTTTGTATCTTATAGAATGGAGGTGCTATCAGGTTAGCACGAACAAGATAATTTGCCACAGTCTTGATGCTCTTCTTTGAATAGGCTCTACGAATACATGGGGGAGCTCGTCGTATAGTGTCCTCAGTGATTAGTTTGAACAAGCGATACCAGAGTAGACACTTCTTGGCTTTGTAGAGAGAGTCACACTTTGGACATGTCTTGTAAAATATCGAAACTGCACATAACTCGTCGCGACTCTCCTTATTTAGACCGTCATGGCGTAGAAGATGGAACTTCACTTCAGCAAACCACTCAGGTGTAAATGAATCAAACTCCGTGACAAATGAACGTAGTTCCTCTGCAACTTGCTCGGGTGTAGCAATCCACTCTTCTTCAGTAAGAATGGGTATAGAGTTACTAGGTTCCATCTTTGACACACTCAAACGTCATGCAAAATGCAACTTAAGTCCACCAGTGGATTAGTTCAACAAGATACTCTTAAATTGTTGCGGCCAGTCAACGTTACTAGCATCACCTCAAGCCTGAGAGGTCCCTCCAGATGGCTCAAATGAATCTATCTTCACAGTTCTCGTTCAAAGATGTGATTACATCTCTTGAATTAGCTGATATCACAGGAGATGGTAGAGATGACATTTTAGTATCGCTGATGGATGGGAATCTTGCAGTCCTTGAGCATGATGGCAGCTCCGGCCTTTCAGAGGTCTGCAGGATAGGCGGTCTACCTCCCACAGTAGCCTTGGACCACGGCAATGTATTAGGAGATACTGGATATGATTTTGTTGTGGGTGGAATTGATAATACGCTTCGAATCGTTAGTTATATGGATGGCAAGCTTGATGTGAAGGCAAGCACACCACTAGGTATACCTCCAACGGCAGTCTGTGTTGTAAATGTTGTAGATGACGATACTGCGGAGGTAATCGTTGCGACAAATGACAAGGCACTCAGATGTTATGGATGGTTTGATGTTGCACTTGACAAGCTTGCACACAAGGTTGTGGAAAAACCCATTTTCTCGATTCAGGCTCTGATGAGCCAAGGTCTCCCCTATAGTCGATTCGTCTTTGGAGATGATTCAGGTTATGTCTATGTATATCAGTATGCAGATGACAGACTCCACGAAGTCGCGAAAGCTAAAGCAAAGGGTGGAATACAGCATGTCACTACCGGATATATTTCAAACAGACGGATGAATGACATAACAACAGTTTCAGATGGTCGTACTCTAAGTCTCTTCACATACAATCATCCAGAGCTTGTCAGAATTGATTCAATCCAAGCACCAAGTCCAATAACATCACTACGCATTGATCAGTTCATGGATACTGATGACTCGATGGGTCAAGTTCTGGCGAGTCATAGTAATTCGAATATTTCCATAATTGGATACGAAGGAAACAGACTGATCGAGATTACATCACTAAAGGCAAACAAAAAGTCAGTTGAGTCCCTAATTGCTCAGGGAGACCTTACAGGAGATGGTCGGACTGACATTGTTCAAGCTGTAGGGAAGAAACTGAATCTGATTACCCTGAGCTAGTGGATTTTTCAGCTCAATTCCGGCATGAAAACCTGCTGAGGTTGAAGGACCTTGATTGATTTCACAGTGACCTTAGATTCGATTCTGGGGATGAATTCGCTCTCGACCCAATTTCTGATCGTTGCACGAGCGTCGTCAATAGTTTCACCTTCAGCATTGACATCAATTCGAATAAAGAGGTTGTAGGGTTCTCGGTCTGTGACCTCATTCTTCACCATGGTCCAGAACGCCTTAGAGCCGGCAGGAATATCGATTCGGCCAAGAATCTCTCGCCATTGTTTTCCCTCAAGCTTCCTAGTAACGATTGCCAAGTCTTTCAACTCTGGCAACTCTTTGAGTGCTTCGAGAACACGATCTCCATCGGTTCTTATGTCAGGATTCTCGAACTCAGCAACAAGATAATGATCAGCCCTAAACTTGGCCATTGTTATAGAACTCCACTTACTGGTTGAGAGCGGCCTAATGGACTCCACTCTTAAAGATAATGGTACGAAGCATTATGCGACTGTGGCTATGCCCATTTGAGTCAGCTCATTGGTATAATGACGGAATCGATATGCCGCTGTCAGTAGTCCCATCATTGTCACTACAATCACACCCATCATCAATAGACCTACAACAGAGAATACAACTAGCGTAAAGAGACGCTCAGAACGTGCTCCGAGTCCGACATCAAGATCGGTGACACCTAGGTTCTCAGCCCGAGCCCGTGTGTAACTTGTTAATATCCAACCTATCACACAGAGTACTATCCATACTGAGAGTGGTATTCGCAAAATAGACTCTGTTGGATAAGATAACATGATGGCAAACAGAATCAAGAATTCTGCAATCTTGTCTATCACAGAATCAGTGAAGGCTCCCTGAATTGATGATTTGTCTGCTAGTCTGGCAACTGCACCATCGACACCATCAAAGAAGCCTAGCAAGAACACCATCACACCATAGAGTGGTTGATTCTGTAAGGTCAACAAGATAAGAAATGCAAGAAGAGCAAATAGAAGAGTAAGGTAAGTCAGAGTGTTTGGTCTAACACCTCTGGAGGCAAGGGGTCTAGCAACAGCCATCACAGGACGACGAAAAATTCCGCGAAGACGAAATCTGCTCGGAGAAATTTCAAGCGTCCTCCTTTATCACATGACGTCCATAAACAATGAAATTGTCCAGAGTACGATTAGCCTGTACCTCTGCATCTCCAAAAAGAACGCAGTTACGTATCTGACACTCCTCACCGATCGAACTACCAACTCCTACGCTGACATTAGGACCTAGTGAAGATCCTTTAGCTATACGACTGTTCCTTGAGATAAGAACAGGTCCCACAAGTTGTACTCCCTCCTCCACCATGATGTCAGCAGCTAGAGATAATCGACTCGTGATCTCGATTGTATCATTCTCAGGGACAAAAATAGTATCTCCCGAGTGTTCTATTCGGTCTCTTAGAAGATACTGGTTAACTCTGTGTATGTCTGATTGTCGGTCTATATCAAACCATGTTCCTTCAACTGACACGAATCGAACAATCTCGTTGTATATGATCATACGATTGATGCTAGACACAACACGAGTATCACCAGAGTTGAGGCCAATATCGCAATACTTGATGAATTCGCGATTAGTCATGAGAAGTAGAGCACACTTTCCAACTTCAGTTGCCTCAGGGCCAGTCACGGAAATTCCAGCTACACCACCATCATCTCTAGCATAGACTGGAGCTCCAACCTCAGCTTTGGGGTCCACAGCTACGGTCATGACACGGGGGGATTCATCATAGAGATGAGCGGATATCAATCCAGACACAATAGATCTGTCCACCATAAAGTCAGCAGGTACTATCAAGAATCGTTCGTCTTCCACAGACCGTAGTGAGTCAATCAGAGTTCGTAATGGACCATATTCGTATCCAGCAACTTCCACTACATCGACAATGTCACTGATGTCCAACGATGTCAAGTAGTCCTTCATCATGTCAGCTTTCCAGCCTACACCTACAGTAAACTGCTCAACTCCAGCGGCACTAAGTGAATCTAATAGGCGTTCAAGAATCGTCTGACCTGTAATATCAACGAGTGATTTTGGAATATGCTCACTCAGGGAGCCCATTCGTTCACCTTTTCCTGCAGCCAGAATGACAGCCCGGATAGATATTCCTCCAATTTGTTTTCACAACTGATAATTGTAAGAAGAAGTGGGTTCTTATGACAATTATCATTAATCTTTTCAAACTCTTCCTTCTTGGAAGGAGTACTTAAGCGGTGAAAAGACCTATTTTACAGTAGTGTTCGAGTGCGCGCGAAAAGCGGAGGAATTGAAATGGAGAACAATGGATTTTGAAAGGATCAAGGATCGTGATCTGGACATTCCACAGGCAGACGTGATGATAGTGTGAAGACTCCCGTAAATAGCGTCTCTCTTGCCTTAATTGGAACTGCAAGAGTAAGGAAAAGAAATATAGAAACGATTACCAACGTTCTTTGTCTCTTCATGTTTTGTCATCCCTCGTTTTGTGTATGCAAATTATATCTATAGATGTGAACCTTTTCTTCTTTCTTATGACCAGCTATTTCACTGTGGAGATTGTTGGAAGTTTTCACACGAGTTGTTCGTCCAAATATCACATAGGAATATTCCCATGCTTCTTTGGTGGTCGGCTCTGCCTTGGGTACTAGTATTCTCAAAGTATCATCGTGACCTCTTGACAATAACTACAATGATGCCAATTACGACCACTCCAATACTGATGACTGCAATTTGAACAACAAGAAAACCCGGGGTCGGTATAGTTGTAGTAGTTGTTGTGGTTGATTCAGTTGTAGTAGTTGTTGGAGGGGTTGTTGTAGTTGTAGAGATTGTTGTGGTTTCGTTTATCTCAAACCTGAAGACAAAACCATCCGTAGCTGCTCCTATACCTGTCTTATTGGCATCCAGAGCATTGTAAACCGGGAGATTCAGTGAGGTTGTAATCCCGGCACCAATGACAGCTCCCTGTTCCGTCACAGCAAGACCAGATATATATTCCAGTCGGGTCCCTCCAAAGAAACTGGAATAGTTCAGGCTACAACTGATGGGATCTATCATTGCAATGATTCCATCTCTTTCATTGAAACTCCTATCAAAGGCATTCTCCGTGGTTGGAAAATCATCATTTCCACTATAACCACCCAACCACACCTCTTGTTCAGATATCACAACAAGACCTAAGGCACCAGAATTTGTAGAGTTCTTGAGAAATCCTGTGAAGATGACCTCAGTTCCCAGAGAGTCCATGATGAGCAGGAAGATCCCGCGGGTACCATTTAACACTGAATCATTTATGTCAATAGTGGGAAATCCTCCACTGGTCCCAACTATGTATAACTTACCATCGTGGATGCATACATCTCTAGGTTCCTCATTACCAGACCCACCATAGAGTGTCGAGAAGATGAAGTGACCTGTCGCATTCAATCGGGTTATGAAGCAATCTGAGATGCCATTCAGGGTGTCATCAAGGGCATTCACAGTGGGGAAGTCTGCTGACACCGTATTTCCAACAATGACGACTTCACCAAGTGTGTCAACAGCTACAGAAAACGCCCTGTCAGTGTGGTCCGCACCACCCAGATACATAGCATACTCTAGACTGCTTCCATTATCTGACAGCTTGAAGACAAATGCATCCTGATGAGCTCCGAGGGAGTGACAAGAGGGCTGCGAGTTCGTAGTATTTACTGGAAAGTTAGAGGATGCAGTCCTACCTACAACAACACAGTCCCCAGCTCCATCCAACGCGATACTGAGAGCAGTCTCCTCATCTGAGCCACCAACGAAGGTGGAGAACAGCAAGTGACTACCATCCGCTGATAGCTTGGTTACGAATACATCTCCATCACCATTATGTGAGGAATCATAGGCGTTCACCCTGGGAAAGTCACTGCTAATGGTGTAGCCCACAACATACGCATTTCCCATCTCATCAACCACTATGTCAAAAGCCTCATCATCGCCAGACCCACCAAGGAATGTGGAGTAGAGTATCTCCTGACCATCGCCACTGATCTTCATGACAAAGGCATCCTTGGGCCACCATTCATTACCACCATTGTGCGACCTGTCGAATGCACCCGCAGTGGTAGGAAAGTCCTCTGATTCGGTCGTACCGACCATGTAGATGTCTCCCTGTGAATCCGTGTCCATAGCTAACACTTTGTCGTCGCCTTGTCCCCCGATGTATGTCGAGAATTGTAACTGTAGGTCTTCTGATACTGTGAACTCATTGGATGGTGCAGCATCATGTTTGGAGACTCGCGGGTATTGAATGGGCGATACTGCATTCATCATGGTCATTGATAGTAGGGCATAGAGGAACAGTATCATTGCCGCTTTTCGATACACCATATCAGGTCCT
>JAEOST010000531.1 GCA_016840245.1 Candidatus Thorarchaeota archaeon | reverse complement strand
TGGCAGCCAATGCAGATAGGATGGCAGACAATGAGATAGTGCACCTCCTAACACTAGGAAATACACCGTCTGCTGATCCAAAGTTCCAGTCACAGTTCCGGCATAACACATTTTTCGTTTCTGACAACATTCGAAATGCAGTATCAGAAGGGAGAGCTGATTATACTCCAGCACCACTGTCTGATATTCCACATTTCTTTACATCTGGAAGGATTCCTTTGGATGTTGCCATGATTCAGGTCAGCCCCCCTGATGAATACGGATACTGCTCATTGGGTATCTCAGTAGACATAACAAAGACCGGTGCTGAGTCTGCAGATTTGGTTATTGCTCAAGTAAACGATAAGATGCCTGTTACACATGGCGAATCCTATCTTCATGTGAGGGATATTGACTATCTTGTTCACCATACTGAACCTCTCGTAGAGTTTGAAGAGCCAGAAGTGAGTGAGCGTACTGGGTTGATTGGTAAATACGCAGCTCGATTGGTAGAGAACGAGTCAACACTTGAGATAGGAATAGGTACTCTAGCAAGAGCAATCTCTGATAATTTAATCAAAGCAGGTCTGAGTGATTTAGGAATCCACACAGAGATGTTTAGCAATAGCCTCATAGATCTTCTTGAGAGTGGAGTTGTTACCAACAGGAAGAAAGGTATCAATGAAGGAAAGGTCACAGCTAGTTTTGCTATGGGCTGCTCGAAACTATATGACTACGTGAACAATAACCCAACATTCCAGTTCCGAGAGACCTCCTATGTTAATGATCCTCATGTGATTAGCCAGAATCGAAAGATGGTGGCAATCAATACCGCACTTGAAGTTGACCTCACTGGACAGGTCTGTGCTGATTCAATTGGGCATAAGTTTTACAGTGGCATTGGTGGACAGGTTGACTTCATCCGAGGTGCTTGGCAATCTGTTGGTGGAAAAGCTATCATCTGTCTGAAATCAACAGCTTTGGATGGGTCTGTATCAAAAATTGTACCCCGGTTAAGTGAGGGTGCAGGGGTTGTTACTACACGTGGTGATGTTGATACAATAATCACAGAATACGGATATGCAACCCTTAGAGGTAGAACCATACGTGAACGTGTTCTCTCACTGATTGCAATTGCCCACCCTGACTTCAGGAATGATCTGTTAGAAGCTGCTAAGAATATGCGATATGTGTTCGAAGATCAAGTACCATTCCTCGCACGGGGTACTTACTTTCCAATCGAATATGAGGCTGAGAGAGAATTCGAGGGTCCTGATGGACCAACATGTGTGCGTGTCAGACTTATTCGACCTGATGATGCTGATAGAATCAAACACCTCTTCTATAGTCTAGGTGAAGAGTCCATCTTCTTTAGATTCCTCACACCATTGAAATCACTGCGGCGACAAACCCTGCAGGAATTTTACTATGTGGATCAAGACTCAGATATCTCACTGGTCGGAGTAATTCCGGAGAATGGGGATCCCAAATGCGAGAAGATTGTAGCTGCGGGAAGATATCTGTTGGATACTAGGACAAATCAAGCTGAATTTGCTTTACTTGTTCAAGATGAATATCAGAATAGAGGTATCGGGACCTTCTTACTGACGCAGATGATGCGAATCGCAAAGAGCAAAGGAGTCAGTGCGTTTATTGCATATGTACATCCAAAGAACGTGCCTATGATTGACTTCATCCATAGAACTGGCAATCTCATTGAGAGTAAACTAAGTATCGAAGACGATCAGTATACATTCATACTGAGACTGTGAGATGTTATCCATATCTAGAGAAAGCGTATAATCCACCAACGATGGTGAAGAGACCTCCAAATACAAGAGCTGTCGACATGTTGTACAAGGCGGTTCCTTCAGCTGCTGTACGTATGATAATCTGACCTGCAAAAAAGATAACTATCCCTCCGAATAGGATCATCTTAGGGAACAGTAAACTGGGCACAGTCATATCTACGTCTTCAACTAGGGATGATGGGTCTGGCATTTTCACATCAGATCTATAGAATCTTAGTTCATCCTCAGTTAGTCTTCCAGAGATTGTTCTTTCTCTTACCGCTTCCAAGATGAGGTGTCTAACCTGTTCTGGATCAACCTCAAGGTATTCTGCAATTAGGTTAATCGAACTATGATTATTGAGTATCAATTCAATGATCTTCTCTTTGAGGTGCGCTTCATCTTGGAGAATTACTTCATGAGTCACAAAATCACCTTGATACCTTTCATATATTGTATGAATATCTTCTATTGGAAGATAGCACGCAGGTTTATCGACAAAGTACACTGATTTCCGGGCAAAAACCTACATACACTGCAGAAATGTTGACATCTCATTTCTAGATGTTTTGAACAAGTTCATCTAACTTAGCCCTTCGTAGACCTGGACCATTCCGAAGAATGAAAACCACTCCCATTGAATCAAGTTTGAGACCTGCAAAATCTGAAATGGCATGAAAAATAGGAATAGCTTCTGTTAAACTGTCGAATATATGAAACGCAAAAGCTATCGATGCATTAGCAGAGAATGAAATTGTATAGAATGAGTTGGAAAATCTCGTTTCTAACCATTCTGAGATCTCCTGAGATGTTGAGATTTTCGGATCCCATTGTAATCTGAGCACGGATACTGTGTTCTTACTAGATTGGAGATTGACTTGGACACCAAAAGTCAATCCCTTTGACTGAGTCAGTTCTTTGAGGACTTTTCTGACTCGTTTCAAAGAAAGTCCTGATTCCTTAGAAATTGCGTGCATACTCTTTCTCGGATTTTCTCGAAGTGATTTCAGTACCCTCAACTCGAAATCAGAGAATTTCACTTTCTCACCCCTATCAGCAGGAATCGGGTGAATGAGTACTTTGTCTGCTCCCTCTAGACCCTCAAGATATGTCCGTAGTTCGAGAAGCCCTTGTACTCCTGAGTACTCTGCATAGATTACATATGTCCCTGAATCATCATAGCCTACTGACACAATCGCAGGATATTTTGCAATTCTATCGATGAAGCCCTCATCAAACCTATAGTCCTTGG
>JAEOST010000530.1 GCA_016840245.1 Candidatus Thorarchaeota archaeon | reverse complement strand
GGGGGTTCCTTCTTCGTTGAGAATCGCGGCAGTAGGTCCAGAAGAGAAAGTGACAGGTGCAGTCCTCAAGTCAAGAAAGGTCTACATGACACAGCATATCGGTGACACTGATCATGTTGAGAATATAGACTTCCTAGAAGATGCAATCAGTCACTTGATGGGGCTTCTCGGATTAGATGGACTAGATGGTTTCGCATGTGACTTGCATCCGGAATTCTTGAGTACCGAACTTGCCGAGCGGCTCTCTACTGAAATGAATGTGCCACTTTTTCGCGTCCAGCATCATCATGCACACTTGGCAGGGTTGCTTGTGGACCATGGAATGGAACTTGATACGAGTATTGTTTGTATTACAGCGGACGGGTATGGATATGCCCCTGACGGACGCGGATGGGGCGGGGACATACTTGTTGGTAATGGAGATAGCTTTCTTAGAATGGGAGGACTGGTTTCAAGTCTGTATCCGGGTGGTGACCTCTCAGCGCGATATGCAGCTAGATCTGTTGTGGGAATACTCGGAAACCGATTGGAAACAGATGGTCTTTTGGAAGAGTTCCTGGGAGCACCAATTACGCCTGAGCTGGATATGAGTGATGAAACACTCTCAATTCTTTTACGTGCACGAGAACAGAAGGTGAATGTCCTTGAGAGTACCAGTACGGGAAGATTCTTGGATGCTGCGGCTACTGCATTAGGAATTTGCTCTGAGAACTCCTATGATGGAGAGTGTCCAATGAGGCTCGAGGCTCATGCACTTGAGTCTGATCTTCTTATCAAACCAAATTATGTTTCAAGAGGGGGTATCGTGGAACTGGACTCTGAAGAGCTTCTCATTCAGGTATTGGATTTAAAGAAACAAGGATTTTCCACTACAAAGATTGCATATGCAGTACAATGGTATATTGGTCAGGCACTTGCAGACATGGCATGCGACATCGCCGACAGGGAAAGCATCAATTTGGTTGGTTTCTCAGGCGGGGTTGCACTGAATCGGATTATTACGAGAGCAATAGTAGAAACGGTCAATTCCAGAGCAAAAAGACCCCTTATTCATAAAGAAGTCCCTCCGGGGGATGCCGGGGTTTCGGTTGGACAAGTGGCTGTTACAGTAGCACGAATTGATGATAATTAATGTATTACAGATATTACTGCAACTAAAGCAGTTCCTTTACTGTCTTCATTCCAAGATCAACAGCCTGTACATTGATTGTTTCGTATCGTTCTGGAAAGGCGGTACGGACTACCTTGATTGCTGTATCTCGGCTGATTGGGATGATGCCAGTCCCAAGTATTCCACCTAGCATCACCATGTTCATTGACATCGAACTTCCAGCCTGCTTTGCCAAGTCCATCGCATCTATCTCAAGAATATGTGATGTGAATTGTTTGATTGTGTTAATGATTTCTTCATGTGACGGATACTCTGCCTTGCCCATTGATACTGCCACTGGATATTGAATATGGGAACTCATCAAGACATACCCATCCACTGCAACTGTCTGGATTTCTCTCAGGGTTTCAATTGGTTCAAAACCCACAAGGAGGTCAGCGGTTCCAGGGTCGACTATTGGTCCGTGTGCTCCATCTCCAATGCGAACAGTACATACAACATGCCCTCCACGCTGAGCCATCCCATGTATCTCACCAACACGGACATTCAATGATGCTTCCAGAGCTGCCTTGGCTAGAATCTCAGCAAGTGTCAGGACCCCCTGACCTCCCACACCTGCTATGGCAATGCTAATCGTATTACTATTATTACCAGTCATTCTATGCATCCTCCTGTTTAATCGCCCCTTGGGGACAGACAGATACACAAGTCCCACAGAGATTGCACATTGTTTCATCTATTACTGCCTTTTCGGTTTCGGGATCGAGATACATCGCCGGGCAGGACAAACGGTTCAAACAGCGTTTGCAAGCTGTACATATTTCTTCATCCACATAATATTTCGGAGGATATTCACCACTTCTCCGTCGTTCGGCAGCTGTAAGGAGTGCACAAGGTTCTATTGACACCATCACTGCTGGTGCCTGATTTTCCTTAACCCATGCCACCATTTTTCGTACTTCTGCAACAAGAGTTGCCATGGATTCGAAAGGCTCTATGGTCTTGACATATTTCACTCCAAGTCCTTTGCACACCTCTGCAATTTCTAGAGGGGGAACCTGTTCTTGCATTCCAGTGACTCCAGTACCGGGATGTGGTTGATGACCAGTCATTGCTGTGGTTTGGTTATCGAGAACTACTAGACTAATGGGGTGGCTATTGTATACTGCATTGGCAATGCCAGGTAGTCCAGATGCAAAGAATGTACTATCTCCAATTGTGGCTACAACGTCCTGGTCAGTCACACGAGCGATTCCACATGCGGTAGTGATTGAAGATCCCATGTCAAACAGAATATCGGCAGTTTCTAGGGGTGGTGCTATACTGAGGGTGTAACATCCTATATCTGATGGATAGATTGCCTTGCCCCTTGTAGCTGCTCGGATGGCATAGTATGTCGCTCTATGTGGGCATCCTGCACAGAGTAAGGGTGGTCTAGGTGGAAGTTCAGGAATAGCCTCCATCTTCTTATCTATCGCTTCCCAGTTGATACCTGTATTACGATTAATAATCTTTGAGAGAGCAGTAATCACGATTCGTGGACTGTACTCAAATGCCCGAGAGAAATAGCCCTGTTCCTTTCCAAAGATTTCAACAGATATCTTGTTGATTTGAGCGATTCTTCTTGCGTGAGTTTCTAAAAAGGGCTCCAGTTCTTCAACAATGACGACCTCTTTGTGACGTTCGAGAAATTCCTTGATTGTCTTCTCGGGTACAGGATGAGTCATTCCAAGCTTGAGGACTTCTGCTTT
>JAEOST010000529.1 GCA_016840245.1 Candidatus Thorarchaeota archaeon | reverse complement strand
GAATTCAGGCGTAGAAGTGCATATGGTATTGTGATAGGATTGATTTTGATTGCATACCTGCCCTTCTTGTTAGCGATTACTACTGATGCATTTGGTTTCGATGTCCTTCTTCAAGAGGGTAACATATTGGCATATTCGATTATTCACATTGGGGCTGCAACTCTCTCTGGAATGATGGCCATTCTCCTCTATATCTATCCAAGAAAGAAATCAAGATGGAATCACGTTCCATTGATTCTCATCTTTAGTCTATGGGCTGCTGTTACTACCGTACTAGTGTTTCTCTTTGTAGTTCCATCTCCTTTATTGCTTGGAGAACCCATCACACCCATTGTTGTATCAAGTGTCATTACTCTTGTTCTGCTAATTGGTACGATAAGATGGACTGTGGATCCACAGTCTGCTACGGACCAACCATCAGTGAGGTATTACATCCTCTATACCTTTCTCTTTCTGATGTTAGTATTATTTGGTGAATTCATAAACCAGATTGTGCTGAACATATCGCCAGAACTTGCAGACAGTCCGTACGGTGCTATTCTCCTTTTGGCAACTAATCTAGTTATTATGTTGGCATTCACATACATCATCTTCCTCCTAGCTGAAGACTCTCGAGGAAAACCACCGGTTGAGATGTATATTGCTTTCCTCCTTGGGATGTGGATTCTACCGAATATATTGAAGAGCTATAACCTGACTTGGACGACTGGATGGTGGATATCAGAGATTCTTCTGTTTGTGGGACTACTCGCTGGTCCACCACTCCTGATTTGGTTGTATCTTCGTGCTATGAGAGAGGTTGCAGACTCGCACAAACGTGCCAATCTATATGCAGATCTGCTGATGCATGACATCTCAAACTACAATCAGATGGTTATGACGACATTGGAGCTATTGGGTTCAAAAGACGTATCAGAAACTCAGCGACAACGACTTGCTGATGATGGATGTCAGGCGATATCCTTCTCTGAGCAGCTGATTTCAAATGTCAGACTTCTGAGTGAAACCGACAGACTTCAGTCCTCAAGATTGGAGCCAACAAATATTGTATCAACAATAGTTTCTGCACTTGACACATTTACACAGAGAGTTGGCACTGACGAACTACAGGTCGAATTCAAACCTGAAACGAGTCAGGCAATTGTTATGGCAAACGACCTCTTGGTCCACATCTTCCTGAACATCCTCTATAGTGCATTGGAGTGTAGATTACGTGGCGAGGTCGTAACAATTGATGTTGAATCAATACATCAGGGTGATGATGATTTCTGGCAGGTAATAATCAATGCGCCAGGAAAGACAATCGATCATGAGGAAGAGTATAGCAGCGGAACACTAAGCCTAACAGCTGCCGAACTGATGACAACTTCTCTGCGTGGGAAATTTAGTATGGAACAATACAGTCGCGTTGGTCAGTGTGATGGCAGACTGTTCACAATATTGTTGCATGCTGGCAATTGAGGGAACTGCCGCTAAGATGGTACAACTCAGCGGCAATCAGAGGTAGTCAATCGTCACGAGATGTTACTCGATATGTGGTGATCTCTTTCTCCCTATAGATCTCAGACCATTGCTTTGTACTGAGTATCTCCCTTAGTTTGTCCTTTGCACCTCTTTTCATTCGCTCGCTGGTATAGACTATCTTGTCAACCTTGACTGGGACCTTGGGATCGTCATATTCGTCCTTGTCATACTTGCGCATAGTGACCTCTAGATAGTCATGCAATGTTTCGAGCTGTTCTTCGACGAGTTTCTTCTGTTTGAGCAGGTTAGCGTACTCTTCACAAATGTCTCTCATCTCTTCCTCAAACTTGTCCTGAAGACTCAATGTGATTTCCTCCTATGCCTTAGACTGGGAACCCTCTGAAAAATGATTGGTCAATCATTTTGCAGTACTTCTCGCTATGATTGTCAGGATCAGTCCTATCGCCCAGATTGAGTTCATGACCAACCCGGTAAGTAATAGGAGTCCTACGAGTCCAAAAGCTAGATACACCCATACGATTGTCAAGATGAAGCTGATGAGTCCAAATCCTGCAGCTATTGCAATGATGAACTTACCCAGTCTGACCTGTGAGGTTGTGAGCAGGTATCCTCCTAGGATGACCGCATAACCTCCGGCCCATGCAATTACACCCAAGATCATTAGTATGAGATCAATGATGAAATAGTATGGAGCCAAAGCAGCAATCGCATGAACGAAGGCGTAGACTAGGAATATTGTTCCTATCCCGTG
>JAEOST010000528.1 GCA_016840245.1 Candidatus Thorarchaeota archaeon | reverse complement strand
CTGTTGAGAGAGATGGGAAAACATCCAGCAGTTGATGAATCAGGACGAACAGGACCTCGTAATCTATATGCTACTACTCAAGTTTCAGACTCGCAAAGCATTATAGATCTTAGTAGTTTCCTCCGAGGATTCGAGTTTGTTCAAGAAGTCAATATGGAGCGAATTTTTCCTATAACCCCCACACCTATGCCTGATAATCAGAAATGGGTCTTTCGTGGAAACAAAGTAAGCTTCACAAACTTACAAAGAACCGTTTTGAAACATCTTCTCGAAGATGCACGCACTCCTGCAACAGAAATTGCGAAGAAAACTAAATATTCTGCTAGAAGGGTCCAACAGGTTATCAAGGAGCTGCAAGAGTGTGGTGGCCTTTATTTTACAGTCCATCCAAAATTTGACGCACTTGAACAGATACCATTTTGCGTTCGTATAAATTATGATGAAATGAAAATCACGCCACATGAAGTGGTTGGATGGATGCAGGATAAAATTCCAGTTGAGTACTGGAACTCTTTTCAGATTGTGGATCAGCCGAAGACATTCCACGTCTTTACTGCTGAAAACATGAGAAGAATAGAACAAATCACCAATAAGCTAAAAGATTCGCCCTTTTCCATACTAGTCGAAACCATGGTGATTCAAACACAGCATCACTTTGCAGGATTAGGACATGTCGGATTGTGCGAATTATTGGGGCTTGAAGCATCCAATCATAAAGTGCAATACATACCTCCAAGAGGTACTCGCTGGTATTGATTGATTACTTGTCAGGAATACGCGATTTTCGCTTTTGTGATTAAATGCTTTTCATAACGAAACCCCAGAGTGCGTCTGTTACGTTTTGATAGCTAGTTGATTAGCTGAGATATATCAGTAGAGTGTGTTGTATACATTAAAACTAACTTACATGGAAAGGAGAACCGGATATGAAGTATAAGAATCAAACTCTAGTGGTTACGATATCTCTAATGATTATTCTGATGTCACTTGGACAACATCAGGTTTCTGCAGATTTTGTGTGGTCTGATAATTTCAATGATGGAAATTTTAATGGATGGACTGTGCTTAATGGAACCTGGTCAGCAAGTACAAATGCTCTGAGAGCGACGAGTGGTACCGGTCCAAATACTCTTAGTAACATATACTATCCGAGTAATGTCAATTATGGTAATTTCAGTTTCGATTTCTTCCAAGACGCCTCTGTTAGTGGCTTGTATGGGGGATTTGTATTTGTCCATGGGGACTCGATCGAGGAAACAGGAGTTCTAAATGCAATCCCATTCAACGGAATAGCCCTAAATATTAAAGATAGCTCTTTAATTCTTGTTAGAAATTGGAATAATATGGGAAGCAACCTTGACACATATTCACATTCAGAGTCATTTGATGGCTGGTATCATATTGACATGATATTGATGAGTAATTACAGCATTCACGTTTATCTCGAAAAAGATTTGGTGATGACTGCATTGTCTCTGACAGTCTTCGATCAAAGTGAATGTTTCTTTGTGTTTATGCCGGATTTTGGAGGTATTGACAATGTAATTGTCGATGCTGAGAATGTAACATCTTCTACTACTACAACTGCTTCTACTACTACAACTGAACCCTCTACGACTACATCCAATACGTCCACATCTACAATTGATACATCAACGACCTTTGAAACAACAACTACTTCTGAAACAACAACTACTTCTGAAACAACAACTACTTCTGAAACAACAACTACTGAAGATACTACTACAACAACTACAAGTCCAACTCAATCTGAACCATCCCCAATCGATATGACGACTATTCTCATTATTGCAGGCGGAGGAGTGCTAGTAGTATTGGTAGTCATTGTTGTTTTAAAGAGAAGATGACATGAAATTTGGACAGGCCGTTGTGGGTCTGTCCCATACTATTTTTTTGGAGCCAGATTTCTTCTTGTGCATAAGTCCACATTTTGATAGATAATCAACTATTAGATTATTCCAGACTGATATAGAGGAATACAACCAAGGTTATCGTAGTAAAGGCATCAGGTAGGAATGCTAAAGGACCTAATCCAATGAACTGTACATTTGAGGACAATTTCAGGCACAGGGATTTTGTCTTATTAGCTTATCCATGTAGAATCACTGCCCTGAAGGTAGACACTCATAGTCACATGCTAGGATGGGTTGACATCGATATCTAGGCTCTATTGACAACTGAGTACAATCATGATTCCAATAACGATGGGTAGTTGTCGACACTTTCTGCAGAGCCAGGAATTGCATAGGTTCCTGAACCACCATAGTCGCTCCATGCATTTCCAGTACTGAGAGCATCATCCCAAGTATTAGTGGTTCCATCATCCTGAGCGTTTCCAGCCTCATTCCATCCTATTTCATTTTGATAGATATAACTTCCACCACAACCAGAACCTATTGAGATACCAATTTCAGTATTGTAGAGGATCTGATTATGTACGATAGTCCAATTCTGAGACTCACCGTTAATGCTCAATCCATACACATTCCCATCAACACTATTGTACCCAAAGTAGCTGTGGCTTGATTCCCAAATATTCACAGAATACTCATTCAGATAGAAATTATTGTTTCGAATTTCCTGATAGTCACTCCGGTGAACAAACATAGCTACTGTACTATTATAAACCTGATTCAACTCAATCTTTGTAAATGAGGATTCACTTATGTTCAATGCATACTCGTTGCCGTAGAATGTGCAATTGAAAATAGTACAACCTTCACTGTCGAAGAGATTGAGACCCCAGGACGAGTCGTAGAATGTGCAGGTATCAATCAGTCCATTATCAGCACGAACTAGATCAACTCCACCACCCCACATAGAGGATGTGGATTTTAGGATACAATTCCGAATCTCGAAGTAGGATGTGACATGTAAGATCCGAATACAAAATTCTGCGTCAATCACCAATCCTTCAATCACATAGGGAGACCCCTCAGAACCATCTCCGAGCCAACCGTTCTCAGATGCCTGAGTTGCAAAGTCTGAGTCACCATCGATCTCTATTGCATCGTGTACCGTAGGTACAGGATCACCAAGCAGAGAGGGGTAGTGATCTATACCCTCTGCGGAACCAGGAATTACATATACTCCCGTTCCATTGTAGTCAGACCATGAATTTCCAGTACCGTCCCCATTGTCCCAAGAATTCATCTCGCCATCATCTTGCGCATTGGCCATAGCATTGGAACCTATCTTGTTTTGATAGATGAGATTGTCTGATGTTTCCTCATCTGTGAAAATCCCAATTTGCGTATTACTCAGAACATCATTATTCCAAATAGTCCAATTAGTTGTCGGACCACTCCAACCTCTGCCCATCAAATGTATACCATACTCATTAAGGGAAATATAGTTGCTAGAACATGAACTATCACTGGACACTGAGATTTCTAATCCATAATTGTTATGCAAGAGTTCATTTCCTCTAATCACAGCACTTTGACTCTTATCAACCCAAATTCCGAATTCGCAACTGGAGATATGATTGTTTTCAACTAATGCGTTTTCAGTGAAGCTTACATTAACGCCAACCCAACTGCCATCAATTATACAATCGACTGCCCTACAGTTGGTGGTGTCCATGAAATCTATTCCAATATCTGCAACAATGGTGCAATCTTCAACGAGTGCATTATCGCTATCCCACAAATCGACGCCCCATGTTAGATATTCATGCTCCGGAAGGAGGACGCAGTTACGAATTATGAAATGAGCTGTGCAATGCAATATCGAGATACTAACCCTCGAGCCCTCGATTCTGAGGTTCTCAATAATGTAGGGGGATGATACAGACCCTGAACCAGGCCAGCCCTCAGTCTCAACCTGAGCAGCAAAATCGCCATCACCATTGATACTTATTGGATTGTGATTCATCAGTGGTACTGTTGTCTGTTGAGTTGTGGTTTGCGTAGGTGTTGTCGGGGGTAATGTCGTAGTCAAAGTCGTGTTTGTTGAGGTAGGAACAGTTGTAGTTGTTGTAGTTTCGATTCCTGAGAGAATAGTGTTAAACCCTACTACAATAAACACTCCAGCAACTAAGCTGATAACTAGAATTACAGCGACAACCATTTTTCCTGTGTGGTCTACCGACAAGGTAATGACTCTCCCGTCCACTATCAAGATAGCATAAGTTCAATATTAGTCTTAACGTGCTTCCGGATACACGTCAATAACTCAACAAATGCATGAAATGGTGACAATCTTCATTAAAAATATTGAAAGAAAGACGCGTGCATGGAGATCATTGCATTAGTATGCATTTGGACTACTCTCTATGAGAGAGTCTTGTGGCTTTGATCTCCAAGCTTGGATTATAATCAAAAGTGTACCTACTACCAACATCGTCAATCCGGGATATAATATGGAATTTAGCAAATCAATTCGGTATATTGTCAAATCAACATCCATTCTGATATCCTCGACAGGATCAACTAGAATCGTATAGATTCCTGTGGAGTCAATACTGATTATTCCAGTGAACTCAGTTATGTTGGAATAGACATGCAATGGAGTTGTACCTTCCAAGGAAATGTTCTCAATTAACAAAACAGTATCTGAATAGTCTAGAACATAGAGATCAATCGCATGACTAAACTCCTGTTCAAGTTGGAGATATATACTTCCGCTTGTTTCGAATGTGAAACAACTATACTGGTTAGGTAACAGTTCCGGTTTGAAATCAATTGAGGCATCATATGTAATTGAAACTAACAAAAGTGTCATTCCAATGATTACAAGGACCCAAGGTATACGATCAGTATATCGCATCATCTAACCTCCACTAGTTCAAAGGTCTTCCATGATAGGAGAATTAGAACGATTGAGAGAAGTGAGAGTAGGAATAGAGCTGTTGAGATTTCGAGATACGTGGGAGCATCCCTAGTTAGATAATTATACATTCCAATAACTGGATTGCTCAAACATTCAACTATGTCTGGTTGCTCAGCATTCGTTGTTAATTGAAAGTATATATTTACGAAGACTCCACCAGCTCCTGCGCCAATCACGCTTTTTGTCAATATAGCTAGAAACGTAGTTACGGCAGTTATCAAGAGTGTATTGACCATTATGGCGAGGAATAGTGGTGGAACTACGTAAAATCCAGTGAGGGTAGGATTCTGAATCCACACACCAATGATCATCAGAACGAACACTGAGGTTGCCAATATGAGTAGAATAGTTAGTATCTTGGAGAAGAACAATCGCATTCGACTTATAGGATACGACAACAGAGTCTTGATGGTACCACTGCTAAAACTCCGAACCATAACAAATGCAACAAACAAAGGTGCTACGAAGGTAAGACCCATGTATAGGGAAAGTGCGGGTTGACTGACCATGAAAGCTTCAGGAGTAAGAAATCCTTCTACCTGGCGTAGTATGATTTCACCATCCCAGAAAGCATCGGGAGGCGGGTTTAACTCAAAATATAGCAGAGAGGTTGAAAAAGATAGAGCAATCGTTACTGTAAAGAACAGAAGTATAGAGAATACGAATTCTATTAGAGGAAACCTGTAGGAGGTTGATAATTCGAGTTCAAGAAGGCCCCTGAGTTCCTTGGTCCTCTCAAGAAATTTAGTCCACAAGCTTCGCACTCTATTCATAGCATCAGCCCCCTATAGACATCCTCCAATGTCCCTCCCTGTTCAAGAGAGTAAATCCTGACACCCAATTCTGTTGCTTTTCGTTCAATCTCACTTTTGACATTTTCAAGAGGAACATCATCAATGACGAATGTTATTGAGCTGGCTCCAGTTATACGAGGGTCATAGAGACCTGCAATATCTGCAAGCCTGGGAGATAGTGCCTTAGCATCAGAGACCACAATTCTGCATACATGACTTGTCAAGCGTTCGATCATATCAAGCACAGATCCTTGTTCAACAATCTTACCTTCACGAATGAAAGCAACTTGATGACAGGCTCGTTCAAGCTCTGACAGAATGTGTGATGAAACAAGAAAGGACATCCCGTGTTCGTTATGCAATTTAACAATGAGGTTGATAATCATGTCACGACCACTGATATCAAGATTAGATGTTGGCTCATCAAGAATCACAAGATCAGGATTTCCGATGAGAGCTTGTGCGATACCTAATCGTTGATGCATACCAGCTGAAAGGGCACCAATCTGCTTATCCTTGGCATAGAAGAGTTCTACCATTGAGAGAGCATCTTCCGCACTCATATTTTTCTTGTACAACTTGGAGACCTTAGTTAGATACTCAAGCACCTCCATCTTTTTTGGAAATGCAGGCTTTTCGTGCAATACTCCAACTCGACGACGTATCTTTAGGGAGTCTTTTCTAATATCAAGACCGAAGATAGTTCCTTTTCCTGCATCAGACCTGATGAGGCCCAAGAGAACATGGATCAACGTG
>JAEOST010000527.1 GCA_016840245.1 Candidatus Thorarchaeota archaeon | reverse complement strand
TTTTCACCATTAGGTCCGGTGATTTCCTTGAGTTCATCAGCCAATTTATCTCGGAAGTCTTCATACTCCTCCGAATCAACGATACCTTCCTTTTCGTATCCCTCTACATTGATGAAAATCGTTGCACAATAACCACCCCAGGCCCATGCCTTTGTGTTTGCCCAATCCACATGGACTTCAGAGAGTGGCCTTGCCTCAGAGGGATACTCGACTAGTTTCAACAGCCCCTTCTCATACAACCACTGGTTGATACAGAACAAACCCTTCATTCCTTTCGCGCCATGATCGGAGGCTAGAATGAAGAGTGCATCCTCAGGGATTATCGAGAGAATATCTCCCAGCTGTTTGTCAAGGAGTCGATAGTAATCAATGAAAGCGTCATTGAATTCCTTGTTTTCAGTAAACAAGTGGTGTGCAGTATCATAATACTTCCAAAAGGCATGATGCAGTCTATCTGATCCAATCTCTACCATTGCAAAAAGGTCCCATTTCTCCTTTGACAATATATGCATCACTACCTGGTGACGCATTGCAGTCATCGAGAGTAAATCCTTCAATGCTGATTCCTTGTCCTCAGTTCGGAACATAATGTCAGCAGTATACTCTTCAGCAATCCTAGCGATTTGATCAGCAAACTCTTTGGGAAATGTATGAACATCATCAATGTCCGGGGTCAAGATACCAGAGATACTAATTCCATTCACAGTTAGTGGTGGAAATGAAGGTGGAATCCCAAGTATAGCAATATCCATACCCATTTCACCAAGTATGTCCCAAATCTTCGGTACTGTCACATCTTGTGAGCTAGGAATCCAGACTCCAGTATAGTCGCCGGGAATTCTATGTCTGAATCCATAGAGTCCAAGCTGACCTGGGTCCAGACCCGTCATCATACTCATCCATGCAGGTATTGTGACCGGTGGTCGACAACTCCGTAGTGGACCGTAATAGCTCTCTTGGAGTAGTGACTGAAGATTCGGCATATATGGTAATAGCTCATCGAAAGCTAACCTAGGCGGTATGCCATCCCATCCAATGATGATGGTCTTCTTCATTATTTCACGCTCTTATTTGACGAAGGGCTCGTCAAACTTGAGAATGGTTTTAGAAACCTCTTCTCGCATCATGTCGATGGGTGGAACGTCACCGTCTGCAAGCATTGCTCGTATCTTTTTACCTGCGAAGTTCACGTGATCATCCCCACCATGAGGACAGATTTTGTCATTTGCAATACTGTTGCACTTCTTGCAGAAGAAGAAAGAGCGGAAGAAGACAGGTGTGATACCCATATCCGGATAGTCATCGAATATGAATTGAGCATCAAAGGGACCGTAGAAGTCTCCTACGCCGGCGTGATCACGACCAATGATGATGTGTGTACAACCAAAGTTCTTTCGCATGATTGCATGATGAATTGCCTCTCGTGGACCGCCATATCGCATCTCGGTGTGCAACACTGCCATCGTTGCGTGTTTATCAGGATAGTAGGTCTGCATCAATGCATTGTACGACTCCAGAATCACTTCATCAGTGAAATCGCCAACCTTCTTCTTTCCAATCAATGGATTCACGAAGAGCCCATCAACGATGGATAATGCGGTCTTCTGTACATACTCATGGCCCAGATGGGGAGGGTTCCTAGTTTGGAAGGCAACAACAGTCTTCCAACCTTTTTCTTTGAATAGTACACGGGTCTCCTTAGGATAGAGTGTATGATCCGGGTATGGATTACCCATATCAGCAATCATCCGCACCTTACCACCAAGAAGCTTCTTTTGCATCCCGTTAATCTTCTCAACACCTGGATGGCTTGAGTCAGTTGTCCGGAATACAGATTCAGCAAACTGCTTTGAATCATATTCGTAAATGTCTACAAGCTCGAGAACAGCTAGTGGCTTCCCCTTGTAGGATAATCCAATAGTATCACCCTCTGAAACCCCATCGAGTTTCTCTGGGCTGATGTCATAGACAATTGGGATTGTCCATGGTGTATCATTTGGAAGTCTACCTCCTTTCAATACAGAAGCAAATTCTGCACCTGTAAGAAATCCTTCAAGTGGGCTGAAGATACCATGTGCGATATTATTGATCTCTTGTGCGAGTTCTTGACCAATCTCATGCACAACATATTCATTGAAGCTCTCGATAATTCGGGTGCTTTCCTTCTCATTCACAATTTTGTCTACTAGTTTTCCGCCATGTGGTTCAATCATTTGATAATCCCTCGTTACTCTAAATAGCCAAGTGCCTGTAGTCTGGCTTTGACTTTCGCTTCGTCCTCCTTTGAGAACGGTCTTTCATTTTCAGCGCCATTTTGACTTGCAATCAATTCCCTGAGGATGTAAGTCACGTAGCTAGATACCGAGGTAAAACCAGTATCCTCAATGCGTTTCCGTACCTTGTTGAACAATGGTACGGGTATTGACACTGTAGTGAATTTTCCCTTTGGTTTCTTGTCTGTCAAGTTCGTTGACTCCTTCGGAATCATGCTACCGGACCAAATACAACCCATAAGAGTGTGAATAGACCGATGAGTATGGTTGAAATTGCAACAATCCTCTTGATTAGAGGTTGCTCTAGCTTGGAGGTTGTCAAAGCTGAGAGCGGTGCGGCAATCACTGCACCAGCAGTTATTGCGACTGTTTCCAGTAAGAGGGGTGGTCCAAGCAGTAGGAAGTATAAAGCAATACCAAGTGCACAGATTACACCTTCAACTAAAGCTGTAATAGCCAGTGCAGCTCTAGGTTTAATTCCACTTAGTATTTGTCCAGAATTTGTTACTGGTCCATATCCACCACCAGAGATCCCCTTGTTGAAAGCAGCAACAACACCAATGATAGCAAGCTTCGGTCTTGAGAACTCAAGTTCTCTGTTTCCGTTAAGTAACATTAGCAATCCCATAGCTAGAACAACAAGAGCAATGTAGCTCTTCACAATTGTTTCTGGAAGACCTATGTTTGCAAATGTTGCTACTATGACACCGAAAACACCCATGACAGCAAAGATTGTGAATGCAGTCTTTTCATCTTCCTGATTCATTATATCCATATTTTTGAAACGATGATGGAAAGCAGCTGCTACAAATGCTGCTACGAACTGGCTGAATAAGACTACGGGGACTAATGCAATGGGTGAATATCCAATTACAATCAATATTGGAGCTAATGTTGTGCCATATCCCATTCCCAGCGCAGCAGCTGCAAACTCTGTAATGAAAGCAAATATGAACAGTAAGATAAATAACTCAATCATAGACCCGCCATCACGCATCCTGTTACTATGTAAATGTTTCCAGAGCACAATTCTTTACCGTGGGCGGTAATTAAATATAATTAAAGGTTCTGATTGACCAACGGCTAACTTTTTGCGTATACCTATTCATCGGTTTTTTGTTCAGGATACAGATTTCGATTCAAATCCAAAGCAGAACTTGAAGTGTAGCGAAAACAGCAGCTATAATGACCACAATCCCGATGACAAATCTGAGTCCGCGTTTGGATATTCTCTGTGATTGAAGGGCACCAAATATGCAGCTCACACCTGCAATCAATCCGTAGATGAGTACCAAGTACCATGTTGTCACTGTGAAGCCCAAGAGAACTAGATAGATTCCTATTGTCATAGCTAGCATGACAGTCGTGGCCACCATGGCAGTACCTACTGCTCTGAGTGTGGAATAACCCATCAATACTATGAGTAGGATGACTATATTCATCGCTCCTCCAATAGCAATGATCCCTGTGAGAACACCCTGTACAATACAGAATCCGTAAGTAATCATACTCTTCTGTTTCTCATTCAGATGCTCTCGCCACTGTTGGGCTCTTGACGGGGAGCTTGATTCAGATGGCGACTCCCCAAGACTGGACTGCTCTTTTGGGGTACGGAACGCCTGTATCAGGAATAGTGACCCTAAAGCGAAGTTGACAACACTTGCACCACCTCGGAACAGCTGAGAGAACTGGGTCAAGAGTGGAAATGCAATAAGTGCCAAGACAACAGCAACAATGCCAGCAACACCCCCCATCTTCAGTCCATGTGATATGTCAACATCGACCTCAGGTTGCTTTGTATAGAAACCCATCAAGATGATTGCCACTATCAAGTCAATAAACATACTTGATAGAAGTGCCTCATGTAGAGGAACTCCACCAATGACAAAGAGAAGAGGTACAACAAGAGGCCAAGCAGTCAATCCAATGATACTAGCTCCAAGTCCAACAAGAATACCAATGGGAATTGCCAGCAGGATTAGTGGGTCCATACGAGTTCGGCATTGTGGACCTCTAATATGTCTGCCTCAGGAACAGAAACATCGCTGATTTTCGAATCAGTAGTAAACAATACAATCACGAATCTTACACAATCCTTTTATCTGAGCACCAGAGGATAACGGTCAGTTCCATTCAACTGAATGAGGTAGTGGACACAAATGGGCAAAGAGAAAATAATTGGTGCGCTCATATTCCTCTTCGCACTTATACTCCTACTGTACTATACCTGGGGTCTTATCATACTACAAGCATTCCCAGATTTGGCAACTTGGGTTGATACAACATTCGCAGGGAGTGATATCCTTCGCAGTTTATTCCACCCAGATCCGATGTTCCTAGTCGTTCTGCCTGTCTGGCTTGCTTCAGTGCTAATTGCTGTTATTGCAATGTGGATTGGTTGGACAATGGTAACCACTCCTGCGCCTGAGCCTCTAGAGGACTTCGACTTTGACGAGGAAAAGGTAGCTGAGGAATAGGCTCGAACCGAACCTAAGAAACTCTAACATACAGGGCCTCAAGGCCCAATCTCCCCCTTTTACTTTTGAGACAACTTTAGAGAAGACATCTCACTGTTTAGTTGGAAACAAGATGATGAAGCTGGATCCTGATAGAGAGGACGTACTGTCTGCGTCTTCAACCCTAATACTCCCACCATATCTATCGAGTATCCGGCGTACCAATGTAAGGCCTATGCCCGATCCAGTAGAACTTGATGTAGTAAGTCTTGTAAAGAGATGGATTTTCTGTTCATCGCTTATTCCAGAACCACGGTCAGTAACTCTAATTTCGACATTATCCTCAATAAACGCACCATGGACCTCAATAGCAACTTCAGAGTTGGTATCAAATTTCATTGAATTGTGAAGGATATTGTAGAAAACATCAACTAAGAACTCATCAGCTAAAACTTGGAACTGCTCATGTTCAAAATGTATCTCAAGACTGAGATTCTTATTGGGAAAGGAATGATTTACAGTACGAGCAGCTCCTGTAATTACGTGATAGATGTCAGTAAGTTCCAAATGGGGTGTTGTGCTGTCTACCACCGAAAACTTTCGTACATTGGCAATAAGACTGAGTCCATGTTCCACCTGACTCAGTGCGGCCTCTGTCATCTCCTGAACAGGAACTGGTAGGTTATCCTCTGTCAAAATGAGTTCGAGTGCAGTCAGAATTCCTTGATGCACGTTGTTCAAATCGTGAGACATAAGATCGTTGAAGAACTCTGATCTTGCCCTTGCAGCCTGAGCCTCTGCTTCTGCAATTCTACGTCTATCCTCAGCATCTCTTCGTTCTAAGACTGTTGAGAACATCTCAGCAACAGTAGCGAAGAACTTCTTGTCGAGCTCTGAGATTGCCTTCAACTTTCGAGAAGCTATATTCAGAACACCCAAGAGGTCTCCAGAGCCATTTTGAATGGGCCAGAAAATCAAGGATTCAATATCATAGGATTTGATACGCCCCATATGATGTTGTACCTGTTCGTGCTTAGAAACATCTGGAGCGAAGATGGCTTCTTTTGTTCTTGCAACACGAGAAGCCAATGTATCAGATCCTGCTCCAGAGTAAATCCCAAGCTCCTTGACGATACCTGGTAGTCCAACTGAAGCAACTAGAACAAGTTGTTCTGAATTCTCATCACAGAGTCTAACCGAACCTAAATCGAAGTTTAGTGTGTCAATGAGTCCTGAGAGTATACGATGACAAAGATCAGCGACATCGGTTGTATGAATCGCAGCCTCAGCAATAATGTGGTATGCCTCTCTTTCTACAGAGAGAAGTCGTTCGCTCGCTTTGAGTGCTTTGGCCATCTGCTCTACACGGTCGAGGTCACTTGATACACAGAAGAAAACATCCTTACCGGCCCAACGTCCATGGACTACTCGTGTATCCACAGAAACTAGAACGCCGTTCTTCATCAACAGTGGCAGTTCACACTTGTCAATCTCGCCCTTCAGTAGTAGCTTGATGTTTTCTTGCACTTCTTCATGCATCTCTGGAGGATGTATGTCAAAAACGGTCATTTGAGAGAGTTCTGAGCGAGAATATCCAAGACGACTAACGACAGCTTCGTTAAAATGTATCAGAGTTCCTTCAGCGTTCATAACAAAAATAAAATCATCAAGGGCGTCGAGAAAGGCTTGAAGACTATCTTCTCCTGATTGATTCTCATTGGGAAGTGGTCCATCCTCGGAATTCAAGACTTGCACCCGTCACTCTTTTCGCTTGTTTGGTCTATTGACTACTGAATCAGCAAGTACTCGCAACACTTGTTGATATTTTCCAGTTACATAATGTACGTTATAACACTTGTTTGGCTGTAAACTTGGAACAATTTAGACTGTATCTATTGCCTGATTTAGGATGTCAATACCATAGGAACACAATTGTTCAGCTGATGCCTCGGAACTACTCTCAGAGAAGATTCGCCAGAGGGATTCTGTACCTGATGGTCGAAGAAGGATCCAACCATTTTCATATACAATCTTGACGCCATCCAGGGTGACTCTATTCTCATCCTCCGTTAAACGAAGAATAGCATTGAGGATGTCATCCTTCTTCTCAGGTGGAACAGGAATCTTGGTCTTCTTTGTGTGATATACTGGTAGTTCCCTCACAATCTCAGACAGAGTCAAATCCCGATGGACAATTGCATTGAGAACCAATGCAGCGGTCATTGCTCCATCACGAACTGGCTGATGTGGGGGATAGAACACACCACCATTCTCTTCACCCCCAAAGTCACCATTTGTTTCAATCAGTTTGTGAGTCACTACAACACTCCCAACCTCGGTCCAAATAATCTCAGCATCTACTTGATTAGCAACATCTTCAATGAGTTGACCACTACTAACAGGGGTAACTAAGATTGGTCTCTTTTTTCCGCTGAGCAAGTGTTTTACTAGGAGTGCAAATGATTGGTCGCCTGCAACGAACTCACCTGTTTCATCAACAAAGGTCGAACGATCTGCATCTCCGTCATGAGCTATCCCTAAGTCAGCACCAACGTGTAACACTGTATTTTGAAGCTCGCCTAGATTCTCTGGAAGAGGCTCAGGATTTCTACTTGGAAAATTACCATCAAGCTGAGAATTAAGGGATATAACTCTGCAACCCAGGTCTCTCAACAGTCGGGGCGTTGTAAGGGCTCCAACACTGTTGCCACAATCAATAACAACAGTCAACTTCCTCTGAGCAATTTTCTCAGTTTCGACGTGGGTCTTTATTGCGTCTACATATTTCGGGATACTTGTCATATTTGTACGACTGCGCCCGATTTGAACCCAAGATGATTGTCTGAATCTCTTGTTGAAGTATACATCTTCAATTGTATCCTCAACCTCTCGTGAAACCTCAACACCATTGGACCCCATTACCTTGATCCCATTATATTCAGGGGGATTATGGGAGGCAGTGACAACTACACCAGCTTGACAGCCTGTATCTTGAATAGCAAACTGCAGAGCAGGAGTTGGAGCAAGTCCAATATCTACAACAGAGCATCCAGTAGAGAGAAGTCCTGAAACCAGAGCCTTTGAAAACATCACTCCCCCCATTCGTACATCACGTGCGATAGTCAAGTCACCTGGACCCAGTACTGTTCCTATAGCACGAGCCAAATCTAAAACAACGTGGGGAGTGAGGTCTTTGTTTATCACACCCCGGACACCATTGGTTCCAAACAGCTGACCCATCGTATCGACCAAGTTGGATGCAACTAGGTCAGAACTTAAGAGGGTATGTGCAGGGATGCCGAAAGGAGTTCGAAATGCCGCTCTTCAGCAGAAAAGACAAAGATTACGAGAATGCAGCTAGATTACTATCTGATGGAGAAGTACGTGAGGCTGTAGAGGGATTACGAGATATCCTAAGAGATAATCCCTATCATACAAATGCTATGGTTACACTGGCTGTCGCTCTATTGGAAGTTCAAGTAGATTTAGACAGAGAGAGCCCTCGCACACTTGAAGCGTTCGAACTTCTCGATAAAGCCGCTGAACTCTCACCGGGTGACATAGTCCCAATCTTCAACAAGGGTGTATGTCAGCGCAAACTCGGTCTTCGTGGGGAGGCATTAGACACATTTCAGAGAGTTCTTGAAATTGAGAGACGGCACACTCTAGCCATTCTTCACATGGCTGAGATAAATTATGAGCTTAAGAACTGGGCAAAGGCAATAGAACTAGCTAGACTTGCATTGATTCGCGATCCAGGTATTGAGAGCGTTTTATTCTGGGTCAAAGATGCAATCGACCAGGCGGCACTTGAGGGGATTGAGCTGAATCTTGCTGATGACAGACTTCCAACAAGTGAGGAATTCTAGTCGAGTCATTGGTCGCTACGTAACGCTTAAATGGTTAACAGAGGGGGAAGACTCGTTTCTGATGACTCAGAACCATCTCCAAATATCACATTAGGTGATTACATGTCTTCAAAAGTAGAACCAATGTATCGCGGTGTCAAGCTCGAAGAACTTGCTAAGATGAGCATGGATGAATTGATCGAGCTTCTTCCAACCCGTAGAAGGCGCACCCTCAAACGTGGACTCCCTCCACGTCAGAAGAAACTCCTATCCAAGATGAGGGCTGCTCGTAAATCACTTCGTAAGGGTAAGGATGTTGTTGTCAAGACTCACTGCCGCGATATGGTCATTCTTCCGGAGATGGTTGACCTTACCGTCGCTGTCCACAACGGCAAAGAGTTCATTCGTTTCAAGATCATTCCTCAGATGATCGGTCACGTGTTTGGAGAATTCTCAAGTCCTATGAGACAGGTAAAACACGGTAATCCGGGAATTGGCGCAACTAAATCAAGCCAATACGTGCCGCTTAAGTAGTTTAGAGGTCTATTAGTATTATCAAGAAGAAAAGAAGCATTATGTGCCCTTTTCTTCTCTCGCCAAATCCGCCTCATCCAATTGTAACATCATAGCTTCCTTCATCCAAGTCTATCTGACAATTCTGATTGTAGTCATAGGAACTACAATAGCATAAGGATTAAGCAGTATAGTACCCGATGACATTCATTCTCTATGGGTGTTCATATTATTCAACAGTCTAAGATTGATATCCCTGTATTTTGAAGGGAGGTTTTTGACGTTGAACAACGAATCAACATCGACTGTCACAATGTTACTCCTTACAAGCCTTTTTCTGATTGGTCTAAACTTGTTTCTGGATATGTCAGCTTCAATACTGATTCCTACAATGAATGTATCTGGTCTTCCTGTCAGAACTATGTCAATGGGAATTGTTGGCATAGCACTCTTGATAACACTCCTCCTCTACCCGCACCTTCGTAGTGTTGAATAGAGATGATGGGACAATTACCTCAATCACTCAATAGTTTCATTGGATGCGGGGGAAAATCTCTCATGCTACAATATTCTGAAAGGAATATGTCATTATGGGTTCTGAGATTGTATCGTAGCATCAACTACTAATCCACCACTCATTGAAGGAGGGTCGTCTTATAATGGAGGAGGATCCCCTCCACTTGTATCCTCAACTTCCACAGTTATTTTATACCAGTCACCGGGATATCCCTTGGTACCATAGCTCCCGATAAGCTTGATTTTGATGTAGTATGTTGCTAGACAACCAAAATATCTCACACTGCAATAATCTCCACGACTGGTTGATTCGGCATCTCCTACATTTGTGTTCAGTTTGTATAGAACTAGACTTACCATCAAATCAGGGTCGGAATATACTCTTACGAAAATTTCACATGTAGAGTAATAAACATTGAACTTGTACCAATCCTCATCACTACTAGGATCAAGACGCCACATAGGCTCCTTGCCCCTACACCAGTAGGATGGGTTATATCCGATGTAATATGAGCCACTCTTTGTTTCGGATGCATCTTTTGTAAGAAAGGTGTATCCTTCAAGTCCGTCTACTCGACCAGCACCATATATTTCATCAATTCCATCTTCATTATCGTCAGGAAAATCTACAGCACTAGCCCAGAGTAATTGCTTAACATCCGGATTTCCATCCCCATCATTATCCCCAGAGAGACTGGAATCCTCTTCCAAATAGAGAGCTATAAGTCCTGCTACAAATGCAGTCGCTGGCGAGTTACCATATGTTTCATCATATTGATCTTCAGTTCCCATTTTTGCACACATGATATCATATCCAGGTGCAAAGACATCTGGTTTATACCAATCAGGATCACCTTGGATATCATCATACTCTACTGGTCCCTCAGTCGTATACTCCCATCGCTCCCATTTGTTATCATCACTTTCATATGGATCGAGAGCAGCACCAACTGCAATAACATATTTTCCAGACCCTGGAGTTTTTGTTGATTGGTATCCAGGTACCGGAGTCTTACCTGTAGCAGCTACAACAACAAGCCCGTAATTTGTTACAAGACTATCAGCTGTCCTAGCCAGGACATCTCCATCCTCACCATAATAGTCAGCACTTCTTTCAAATGCCCAACTGCAACTTACAATATCTATATCATACTCAGAACTATGATTACCAACCCAATACAGTCCAGCCAGAGCAGTACTCTTTGTAGGATTGTGTAAGGCATCATCTACAATCTTTACACCAAC
>JAEOST010000526.1 GCA_016840245.1 Candidatus Thorarchaeota archaeon | reverse complement strand
GGAGATGGGGCTGTTGGAAAAACAAGTATGAGACGCAACTATCTTGGAGAGGAGTTCATAGAGGGTCACTTAGCGACCATCGGAGTAGACTTAGCAACTAAACGAGTCATTTTCAAGGATGAGGTCATCAAGTTCGTTCTGTGGGACCTCGCAGGGCAGCCGTCTTTTGCCCAGGTACGAGGTCATTACTATCATGGGTCAAACGGTATTATTCTAGTGTATTCCATTGTTGATCGTGAATCGTTTGATAATGCCTCGAAATGGCTAGTCGAGGCCTACAAGAATCTGAAGGAACTGCCACCAACGATCATTGTTGGAAACAAGAGTGACCTTCGAGACAATCCAGTCTATGCACGATGTGTCACAGAGGAAGAGGGTAGAGAGTTCGCTGAGGTCTTTACAGAAAAATTAGGAATTCCATCTCTGTTCATGGAGACCTCTGCAAAGACTGGTGACAACATTATGCTTGCTTTCGAGTCTCTTCTGAATATGATGGATGAAGTAGAGAAGGCGAAAGAAGAGCCTGACATTTACCGTGGTTGAGCATTATCGATATACTAGATTCTAGTCTGTGTTGATGCGATGTCAAAGGTCTTTTAAGGTCAAATATTAACTATTGTGAATGTCTGAGTGATATCTATGAGTGCTGAAGAGACTACAATCACATCAAAGAAGCGAATGACCATTGGAGTCAAGGGAATGCACTGCGCTTCATGTGTGGCGACCATCGAAAAGACACTCCTGAAACAAGATGGCGTGTCAGACGCATCGGTCAGTCTGCTTCAAGAGAAGGCAGTAGTTGAATACGACCCCTCACTGGTTGACAGATTGGTTCTTGAAGCCGCAGTGAGCTCCACAGGATATCGACCTGAGAGAACTAGGATGACTCTTGCACTTGAACCAACTCCTTCCCAAGATGAATGGGTTGGGATGCGTACGACTCTAACTACTGTTGAAGGAGTAATCTCAGTCAATGACTACTCAACATCGGGAAAACTTGTAGTCGAGTATGACTCGGACCTTGTCACTTTCAAGATAGTCAAACGTGCGTTGAGCGGGATTGGCTTTAAATCTGAAGAGTCTGAGAAAGCTGATGGTGATAGGGAGAGTCTGGCACGAGAGAAGGAGATACGCTATTACTCTCGATTGCTAGCTTTGTCCACCATTCTCACGATTCCTGTTGTACTCATAATGCTTGGATTTCTCTCAATACCAGGTATTGAGAACAAGCTCTTGATGTTCATTCTTACCACACCTATCCAGTTCATTGCTGGATATCCATTCTATCAGGCCAGTCTGTCAGGACTGCGACATGGGAAAACAAACATGGACACTCTGATCATGCTAGGTACGAGTGCAGCATACTTCTACTCAGTTTCTACAACATTCATCTTCACTGAATTCTCTTCGTTCTATGACACATCTGGTATGTTAATCACATTCATTCTGTTGGGTAGAACTCTTGAAGCTATAGCTAAGGGACGGACATCTAAGGCGATTCGAAGTTTGATGGACTTGCAGCCAAAGGTGGCAACCATTCTTCGTGATGGTGAGGAAACTGTTGTCCCGATTGAGGATGTCGAAGTGGATGATGTTCTCATTATCCGACCAGGTGAGAAGGTGCCTGTGGATGGCGAGATCATAGAGGGGACTTCTACTGTAGATGAGTCTATGATAACAGGGGAATCAATGCCTGTTTCAAAGAGTATTGGTGACTCAGTTGTTGGTGCTACAATAAACAAGAATGGTGTTCTAAGAATCAAGACTACCAAGGTTGGAAAAGACACTGTTCTGGCACAGATTGTTGGGCTGGTTGAAGAGGCTCAAGCAAACAAGCCACCAATCCAACGTAAGGCTGACCAGATTGCAGAGGTCTTTGTCCCTGCAGTATTGGTGATATCACTACTGACCTTCGTGGCATGGGCATTCGTCATAAACGTAGAGTGGTTCAGAGCACTTAGTTTTACAATAGCAGTTCTGGTGGCTGCATGTCCTTGTGCTTTGGGCCTCGCTACACCCACTGCTGTCATG
>JAEOST010000525.1 GCA_016840245.1 Candidatus Thorarchaeota archaeon | reverse complement strand
GGTGTGTATAAATCACTTACTAACTGACTCAATTAACTAAGTCGTACCGCAATCCTTAACCCGTAGTATAGACCCGCGAAAATTAGGGATGAATTTATGTCTATCAAGTCTAGATATCCAGAGTTAATCGAGTATAACGCAAGCTCCTCTTGGGATGGAAAGACAGGTGGTACTGCCACTGCAGGCGATAATCGAACTATTATCTATGACACACCCAAGACATATGGTGGAAATGGTGAGGGGATATGTCCTGATGAGATGTTTGTGTCTGCCGTTCTAGGCTGCTTGAACAACACATTTCTCGATTTCCAGCGTCGTTTCGAGATGGAGTTGGTTTCACTCGACCTTCGAGGAAAGGCCACTGCCAAGTTTGGAGGAGAGGGATACTCCATAACAAAAGTCAAAGTAGAGGGTGAGGTTGTTGTGGGTGAAGATGAACTAGAGGTCGGAGAACGGTGTATTGAGCTCATGAAGATTTATTGTCATCTGACACGATCAATTAGCGACTGCATTCCATTTGAGTACAACATAACGATCAGAGAGATAGAGTCATAGGTCCTGTACACTAGCTACTCTTTTCTCCCATTAATTGACTGATTCTCTCCATATACTCTCGCATGTTCTTCCAATGCCCTCCCATGAAGAATACCGACTTACAATCGTTACAGAACCAGAACACATCATAGTGATTATACGTCTGATCAAAAACAAGGTCCTTTACGCGCTCTCTGTCAGGACCTCTAAGCTCTTCTAGCTCACTATTGCATTTGGAGCATCGTGCAATGCTTGGGTCTATCTCGGGAGTTATATCATATTGCAAAAAGACATCTCGTACTCTCTCGTCGACTTCACTCCTGACAAGCATAGCATCAACTTCTGCAGCCTGAGCTCTATCAAAGAGTTCGAGATCTGAGGTAAGCATGATACGTTTCTCAGCTATCGATATCTCAAGCAGTTCGTCATCATGTACTTCCGTGTCATAGAACGTATCATACCCCGACAACCGGAGCCAAAGTGCAATTTTGCCAAGCATGGCATCAACAAGGAACTTCTTCATACTCGCTCACCAAAGAACACTCGTGCGGCATTCTGCCACATTACAATCTCAAGGTCTTCCTGGTCCACTTGTGGATATCCTTCGTCAACAAGTGAATCCGGGATTCGCAGGTTTTTGAAGAATTCAACCCAGTCTTTTAGGTTCATGCGATTCTCGAATAGTGGAAAATCACTACCCCAGATTGTTCTATTTGGAAAGACCCCTGTGAACTTTGCTTCAGTTATCATCCTGTAGAGCTTCATAGGCCTCATTCTAGCAAAGACCTGCCATCCTGATACATCAACATACACATTGGGATTCTTAGCAGACACCATCAGGGCTTCATCTACCCATGGAACACCAACATGAGCCAGAATGATCTTGAGGTTAGGAAAGTCCGCTGCAACTCTATCGACATAGACCGGTCTTGCATACTTCACATGCTTAAACCTAGATGTGAATCCTGTGTGGATCACAACTGGTATCTTGAGTTCTGTTGCCAGCTGGTAGTATGGGTCGAACTCCTCATTGTCTGGGTAGAACCCATTTGGTGGGTACTGCTTCCATCCTCTGCAACCCTTGACCTTCACCGCCCGTTCGAGTTCTTCGAGACCCTCCTTACCTCTTCTAGGGTCTAGGCCTACGAATGTTATGAATTTGGAATCGTCCTCAATCTCATCCACATGCCAGTCGGTCTTCTCCTGAAGTGATAGTGGCATCTTGTGTGTCAATCCACTATCGATGGGAAGGATTACTGCCTTCTCAATACCTGCATTCTCCATGGCTCTCTTGAGATGGTCAACTGGTGAGTCGAGCTGAGGTTCAATTCCCTCTCGCTTTGCAGCAATCCGACGAGCCTCAAGGTCACTCTCACTGATTATATCTCGAGTCCACGTATGGACATGAGCATCTATTACTCGCATGTTGACATCTCCCTCAACTTCTGAATGACTTCCACAGATACTGTCCTATCGCCAATACTATGTATCCACTTCTCCCCATGATAATCGCTTCCTCCAGTCTCAATGAGGCCCAGTCCTTGAATTGCATCTCTGACCACATCAAGACTCTGAGTGATTCCCATGGGTTCGTAATCATATTCTACCTCTACTCCCAGAATACCTGCTTTCACCATTTCTCTCATGAACGTGGCTAGATTTGGAATATCGATAGCAAGAGGATGAGCAATCACTGGTATTGCACCCACTGATCTGAGGAATCCAATCGCCTCGCATGTTTCCATCCTCCTCTTCTTCACATAGACTGGTTTATCCTCGTCCAGATAGAGTCTGAATGCCTCTGTAGTATCCTCTACTATTTCCAATTCAACAAGAAGTGCTGCAAGATGTGGACGCCCTGGACTCTCGGTATCCCTCAGCAGAATGTCCACTCTATCCTGTTCAATCTCAATTCCTAGTTCACCTAGTTTCTCAATCATCTTAGGGAATCGGTCTACCCTTGCCTGCTGTAAATCTTGGAGCTTGGTATCCATGGCATTCGAATTCAATGGGATGTAGTATCCAAGAACATGGACCTCATGACCCTCGAATTCTGTACTGATCTCTAATCCCGGAACACGAATCAAGTCTGGTGAGGCATCTGCCTCGAAAAACTCCTTCAATCCACTTATTGTGTCATGGTCAGTGAGAGCAATCCCTCCAAGACTCATCTCATCGGCCTTTCTTACCAACTCTGTGGGTGTATCAGTCCCGTCAGAGAATGTAGAATGCATATGTAGATCAGCACGGGCTCTCACCAGCTTCGGCCTCCTCAACTAATTTCTCCACCAGTGCTCTAACCTTGTGGCAAATCTTCCGAATCTCTTCTCTGGTCACGGTCTCTCGAGAGGGACAGTCGTAGTCAGTCACGCATTTTCGTTTCTTCATATTGTAAACAATTGGGTAAAATCTACACCCATCCGGTCTACTGTCATAGATTGTACACTTCTTCGTCTTAGTGTCATAGAAGTAACAGAATCCATCAACGAGTCTTAACTGACAGAATCCATCCTCGAACTTGACAAGATAGTCCTTTCTTAAGTGACCCAGCGCATCAATGCGTTCAGCATCTTTTCTTGTCAGGGTCATCTCTGTCTCATGACAGCACAATCTGATTTCTTCGCAGGAGCCATCATGATTGCATTCGAAGGGACTCATGTTTCAGTCACTACTCTGTCAATTTGGGATTCTGGGAGGTTCGAGCTATGATATAATGTGCGGTCAGATTGCGGTTTATCGGACATCACGATGATTAGGCGTTATCCAATAATATGATCATCATCCCGACGATGCTGACCTTGTACTACTCCTCTATAAACCTCTTCTCGCTAGCCTTCTTGATGGAGAGAGGTTATCTGTAAGGCTATCAACTGAGTCTGTTGATTTCAACTTCAGTGCGGATGCAGGGTCGACAAGTTGTTTGCCAGTTATCTTCAGATAGGCTCTGGCACGAACTGCATAGATACTAGCCATGAGGTCAGTGGGTTGGCTAATTGCTCCAATTAGACTGT
>JAEOST010000524.1 GCA_016840245.1 Candidatus Thorarchaeota archaeon | reverse complement strand
TGAAGATAGGTGGAACGAGAAAGTCAATTCTTGCAGTACTCACGATGTCAATTATTGTGATTTCACTAACTCTGACTGCAGTTTATCTCCATGATAATCCAACTGAGCTCGCATCAATTGAAGATATCAACCAGAATTTAATTTCAGTTGGGACCAATGTGACAGTGAAAGGTGAGATAATCGAGATTTTCTTGACCTTTATTGGTCCAAATGACCAATGGGTCACAATAAACGATGGGAGTGGAATTCTCTCTTTCTTTTGGACTCAGACTCGTCTAGACCCAAGTTGGTTTATCATTGTAAGCGGGACGGTGCATTCGAACACCTCAATTCACTCAGTGAGTTCCATTGAGAGAGTGTTGTTATTCATTTGATACGGAGGTTCCTTCTGATAGTGAGCAAGTGAGATGAATTCTGTAGTACCTAGATATCCGACTATAGCCCCCACTTGGTTACCTCGGCATTCTAAACACTGTTTCAACTTGGTAACTATATAGCCATTTCCGTTTGAAGCAGATATTGAACTAAATAGCAATCTTGACTGACATAAATCGGTCTGGAACTATCAATTCTTTATCAGGGAATACTTTCGACATGAGATTCTTAAATTCCCTCATATCTTGTCTGTTGCCATGTATCGCAACAACAACCTTTGGCTGTAACTCCATTACCATCGCCAACGCAACTCCAGGTGCACATGTTCTAGCAGTACCAGTTGGCACAAATGCAATGTCTGCTGTTTGATCCTTATGTCGCCAATACCCCGAATCGCCGCCATGGAATATCCGTAAACCTCCAACATTTACAATGTATTGATTCAGAGGGCCAACATGGATACCACACAACGCAACAATATTGTAACCTTCCACTTCATATTCTATAGCAGACGACCTCGAATCTCCAAAGGTCAACTTTTCTGGTGGAATTTTATCTACGAGCTCATCATATGATACTGAATCAGTAACTATGTGGGCATTGGTTTCTGAGTACATCTTGACTGCCAATTCGAGATTGAAGTGATCCCAGTGATTGTGGGTGTAGAAGACAATGTCGAGATGTTTGAGTGTAGATATCTCAGAAGGACCCAGATTTTTACCAGGGTCGAACGCAATTACAACAGCCTCGGTTCGCAGGAGAACTCCACTATATCCTAAGAAGGTGAAGGCCACTTCACCCGACTCAAGTTGCAGAGAATAGAGTTCTTTAATCGCATCCGATAGTGATTGTTTCTTTGACATCTCCATTCGTCCTAGTTCTAGATTATACCGAACTTCTGATAACCTTGAATTTCTCTGGGATTATCACCTGCGTCTTAGACATATCCCTTTCCATGAGATTGTTGAATTGCACCATCTGCTTTTCAGTCCCATGCGTAGCAACAACTACCTTTGGTCGAATATCAATTGCCATTGCTAATGCTACATGGGGTGAACAAGTAGGTGAAGGTGATCCTGTAGGTAGGAATGCAACATCTACTCGCTTGGAGTTACTCATGTATCCTGAATCGCCTGGATGAAAGACTCTCAACCCTCCAAGGTCAACCTTGAACTGTGTAAGAGGTCTTGAATGAGTTCCGCGGATACAAATCACTTCATACCCTTCTATCTGGTGAGTCTTGTTCAGTTTTCTTGGATCTCCATGTGTTAACCTATTTTCTGGGATTTTTCCAACTAGTTCCTCAAAGACCATCTCTTCAGCAATGACATGGGTCTCAGTTGCTTCCACTATACTTCGAGCTACACTGAGGTCAAAGTGGTCCCAATGACTGTGGGTGAAGAAAACCAAGTTTAGGTCCTTGATCTCCTTGATTGCTTTCTTTTCAAGCATCTTTCCAGGATCAAAGCATACATTCCCATGTGCTGACCGGAAGATGATTCCTGAGTAGTCAAGAAAAACGAATGCAAACTCTTTCTCGTCAAAGTCTAATTTGTAGAGTTCTCTAATGGCATCGATTTGGTCTTCCACGTCACCCATCCTATACACCTGCCAATTCAGATTGACAAGTATATTCGAGTAAAGTGGTTTGTCATCTAAGCACGGTGAGGTGGCTGATGGGCACCCATAAGATGCCCACCACAAATCCACTAGATATCTCCCGGTCTCAACATCTTGGCCTTTGCTTGGAATATAGGTCCAACTATGCCCATTATGAAACGGATGAACCCTTCTTCCTCGGTTGTCACACCAACAACATCTTGGTCTTTCAAAGCGGCGGGAGCCAAGAGCACCTCTTCACTGTCCCTCACACAGGCATAGACATCTTTCTCGCTTCTCACTCTGACCCTGATGTTACCTCTCCCAACAAGAGGTTTCACCTTGTCGAGGTTACCCTCTGTTACTACGAGTTCTATTCCCACCGTTGTCTTTACTTCGGACAACATTTGCACAGGGATTTCAAGTGCTGACGGGAATATCAGAGTCACCTTCGACTTCGCCCGCTTCACCATATCCTCTATATGTGCAAGGACTGCACCACGTGTGACAATGTTCCAGGTCTGCTTTGCACCCGGGAAGTCAGTAGAACCCACCCTCTCCCAGACCTTGGACAGTAAATCACCAATATTCGTACCAGCAAGGTCTCCTGTTTCCTCTCCAGCAAAAGCATCATCAAGAGTGGTCTCTGTTAGACCCAACATGGGACTCTCCTCCAATTTACTGAGAAGTCTACCGAGTGAGTTCTTCATCGAGGAGGCTGTGGTCTTCAGACCATCATAACTGGAATCCGTCTTCTCACTTGCTCCAGTACTGAACTCGTCTAGTGAAGTCGTCACCTTAGCATGACTGGTCTTTATTGCATTCACAGTCTTACTCTGGAAACTTTCAACAGACCTCACTGTTGTTCCAGTAATTGATTCTGTTGCTTCATCAATCTCAGACTTTGCTGTAGAGATTGTAGAACTTATGCTTGAGGCCTTTGATTCAGTGTCAGCACTCACTTGTGCTCCAAAGCTGCCTACAGTTTCTTCCACTCTTCTCTTCAACTCGTTCGAGTGCTCATTGACACTGCCGACTATTTCCTCCATTGCTGAGGACAAGTTAGTTCCAAGAGTATCTCCAGCTTCATCCACTGCTGATGATGCACTGTTTACTACATCGTCTACACGATTCGCTATGGCTGTGAAAGAAGAGCTACCCTTATCCCCAATGCCATTGATGTCCGAGATTGAAGCATCTCTTATTCCAGCTATGCTCTCTCTCAGGCTCTGTCCAGATGAAGTAAGACTATCCTGGATTCGGTCTGCATTGCCTGTAATCTCAGACGCTACAGCTTGCCTCATTCCCTCTTTGATCTGTGTTGCCTGTGCTCTAGACGAAACAATGAGGTCTCCAGATGACTCGCGAAGTGATTCAGCGTTTGATGAGCTTATTCTCATCACTTCATCACCAGTCGTCTGTGATTTTCGTTTTCCTGAAACAACAGCATCTTGTAGTCCCTCTGAAAGACTGTCTACGAGTTCCTTACTCTCGGTACTCATTTGACCAACGGTGGTAGATGCTCCCTCAGAGAGTTCACCCAATCTCATCTCTAAGCTAGAAATACCCTCTCGACGGACTGAGTCTATTCTATCAAGTAGTGTGTTCTGAGAAGCTCCTACCTCTGCCACGAGTCGATCTACAACTTGACCATGAAGACTCTTTTGTTCCGTAAGCTCACTTTCAATCCTTGCGGATAACTCATCGTGTTGAGCGCTATATTCACTAATCTTTCTGCTAATCTCGGTTTCCAAGTTTGTTTTAGCAGAGCTTAAAGCTCCATCCATCTCTTCGAATACGGATGACCTCATTTCTTGCAAGAATTGGTCAATCTTCTCCTTTGCATTGGCTGAGATAGTATCAATTTGATGCCCAAGCGATGTCTTGGTACTGTCTAAGAGAGTGGTAGTACTATCCAATGCACTTCGATTCATTTCCTTTAGAGCAAGAGCATTACTGTCAACACTCCTCTGAAGCTCGCTCTTGCTATTAGTCAATTGAGACTGTATCGTTTCAGATATCTCAGAAGATGCTTCACTAACCCTTGAATAGACTCCTTCAATTGAATCGGTGGAACTCGTTTTCATTGAATCCATCGCATTTGCCAAAGTCGTTTCTGATCGGCGTGTAAATTCATCGAGTTGTCCCCTAATCGAGCTTATTGCAGAGTTTCCTCTTTCGTTTAAACTGTCTAGTGCCTCATTCACTGACGACTTGAATGATTCCATAGATTCCCTCTGATTATTCTCAAACTCTCTCGTACCCGCACTGAATCTCTCCTCAAAAATTGAGATTCTCTCTCCCTCGGCAGCATCTGCCTCTGAAACAATTGAATCTACCCTTGTGCTCAATGACTCAAGACTACCACTTATCTCACCAGAAGCAGATTGCAATGTTTCTTCAGCTGAGCTTTGGGTTGTTGTCAATTTCATTGACACATTTTCAGATAGAGACCGAGAGATGTCCGTGATTTCACTGCTCAGTTCAGTCAAGTTTGATTTGAGGGTGTTTGAGGCGTCTCGAATCCCAGAGGTGAAGGTTGTCATATGAGAGCTGACTGCCTCTGTTACTTCGTTTGTCTTTAGATTCAGAGTTGAAGTAGCTTTCTCACTAAAGCTATCTACCTGTGTAGCCAATCCATTTCTGAGCTTCTCTGAGGCCCCACTGGATATGCTGGACCAAGTTCGCATCTCAGTTGTCAGTGAATCTCCGACCGAATCTAACCGGTCTTTTACTTGGTTGAATGAAGATTCAATGGATGTGACAGTTTCACCTTGCCACTGGTCATACGCCTCTTTCAATGAGGTAGTCGTTTCCTGAAGGGATGACTCTGATGAACTCTTCAGACTATCCAGCAAGTCACTCATACCCTTGGATGATTCAGACTGGCGAGATGCAATATCACTCTCATGAGAATCAACCTCTGAGAGTTTCTCACGAGTAAGGTCAACAAGCGAATCCCGGACTGTCTTTGAGGCTAATTTAATCTCCTCTTTCAAATTATCACGAAGACCCTCTATTCTGCTCGTAATTGCACCTACTTCTTCAGCCAATTTATCAAATGGTGGTACTGCCTGATATCTGGGTACAATTCCTGGAAGTGCAACTATCATTCTATCTTCTTGGAGCTTGGATATGCTCTCATCTATCACATCCAAGTCTTTCCCGCTCATCAGGGAAAGATCTCCCTTGGTGACATTACCTAATGTAAGAATAAGGGAGTAGATTTGGAGGTCCTTCTCTTTTAGTCCAATGATCTCTTCAATGGTCTCTCCAGCTCGTACCTCTTCTTCTGCAGGTTCTTCACTGTCTTCCTCAGTGGTATCATCATAATGCTCTTCTTCTGACAACTCTTCATTCATCTCCTCAAACTAGATATACGAGATGAATAGAGCTGCCTGCTTAATACTTTGATGTGTCTTGAGAGATTGATATACCTCTTACTCAAGATGTGGCTTGATTTCATCATAGAAATTGGCAAGTATCTTGCTGATGTCTTGTTCTGTTTCGAGAATAAAGAGACGTATCTGCTGACCTACCCGAATCTCTTTCACCAATCCCATGTCAACGAGGGGCTGCATCACTCTGTGAATTGTGGAGTGAGCTAAATCGGTTTCCTTTGCAATTCTGCTGAGATTGAAGAACTCCTTTGGGCGATCCAGAAAGTGTTGTACCACTCTAGTCTGAGCTCGAGACGCAAAAATCTTCTCCAATACCTTTTCTGTCTTGACTGGTACCCCACTATCCTCATTAGTCTTAGACATGTATTATCTCACTCCCAACCTTCTCACCCTTCATTAATCTATGAAGGTTCTCTGGATCATTACCGTTGAATATGACAGTCCTAATCTTGGATCTCTCAACTACTCTAATCGCTACTGGGTCGAACAGCTTGTACTCACCAGCACGAGTTCCTCCTCCAGCGAGAATAGCTTTGAGTTCATCAATGTTTACATTGTCTAGTTTCTTTGCCCCTGGTTCCTTTGGGTCTTTATCATAGATGCCATCGACATTGGTTGCATTGAAGAGAACTTCAGCACCTATGATTTCAGATGCCACAGCAGCGACAGCATTAGTAGACTGTCCTGGTATCAGTCCACCCATTAGCACTACTTTCCCAAATCCAATGGCAACTTCGAGTTCATCTAAGGTTTCAACAATCTTCGGATATGCTAGATTTCCGAGGGCAGCACAGAGCAACTCCGCATTATTTCTAGCAAGTTTTATTCCCAACCAGTCACACTGAGCCTCACTGGCTCCCAGCTCTCGGGCGGCAGTGATGAATTTTCTTGCAGGTTTCCCGCCACCTACAACAATCACTAGCTCATGTCCTGCTTTGACAATTTTGCGCACAACCTCAGCATATTTTTTGGCCAAATCTATGACGACCTCTCCTTTGTCGTCATATAGAAGTGACCCGCCAAGTTTGAGCACTGCTCTCATCTTATTTCCCCTGAATGCCTGTCAACACACATGGTATTGGCTGGACTTAAAGAAGCTTTCTTGAATGAACAGACCCGTCGAAATTTCGACTGGAGGATTACATGGGCTATTTTACGAATTACCCATCGCACACACCTTTTTTACGGACGGCGCGGAATGTGTATTTGGTGAATACAATGAGAAGGAAGAGGATATGGTTACCATTACTTGCCTTTAGTTTTCTACTACTAATATCACAATCACAACTGGTACAAGCTTCAGTTGAAGGGAATACGTACTACTTCACAACAGGCTGGAGTGATACCTACGAAGAGAATGAAGTAACACTCTACAAAGTACAGCAAAATGCATGGTTCAAAATAGATGCATTGAACGTGACGAGAGACCTTCTATATTATGATTTCGAGGGTTACCACTATTCCGAAGGCGCAGAGGTTGAGTATCAATCTGAATCAGTTTACTTCCAAGACAACTTGGTTCACTTTGTTCTGGGCACCTATGATCCTGACAATGACAGTCAATCCTTTCCACCATCACTGACTATCTATCCCACAGATGCACACCACCAACCAGGTCGTTATGTCTTTGTCAATCCTACATGGGACTCCCATGAAACAGATTGGCAGCAATCTATCGATGACGTTGAGGAACAGTCTTCAGTCAGTC
>JAEOST010000523.1 GCA_016840245.1 Candidatus Thorarchaeota archaeon | reverse complement strand
ACATTTACTCTATCAAGCGTACACTCATTGCGCTTAGAAGGTATATCTGGCCGATGAGAGAAGTGATTCTGAAGATACAACGTGAAGGTCCACCGTTAATTGAAGAATCCTCACAGATGTATATGAGAGACCTCTATGACCACGTTGTTAGAGTCATGGACCACATCGAGACCTTCCGTGAGTCCGTAACGGGTATGCTGGACATCTATCTCTCAAGCATGAGCAATAGAATGAATGAGGTCATGAAAGTTCTCACAGTCATTTCCACTATCTTCATTCCACTTACACTCATGGCTTCAATATACGGAATGAATTGGCCTTGGATGCCTGAGCTCGAGTTCTTCTATGGATATCCAGTGTTTCTCTTGGCAATGTTATTTGTTACAATTGGACTTATCATTCACTTCAGAAGAATCCGTTGGCTTTGAAGAAACCATTGAGTTTCGTTAGGCCTGAAAAGGTAAGAACTTAATGGGGTAATAGATCCATTGAGTTGGTTGCATACGATGAATGAGAAGAAGGTCATCATTGTTCCTCATACCCATTGGGATAGAGAATGGTATCTCCCATTCCAGAACTTCAGATATATGCTGGTCAAGTTGATAGACCAACTTCTAGAGATTCTAGAACACCAAGACTACAGATTCATGTTGGATGGACAAACTATCATCTTGGAGGATTACTTTGAGATTCGTCCAGAACGAAGAGAGGAAGTTCTCCAACATATTCGTGAGGGAAAGCTAGCAGCCGGACCATTGTATTTACTTCCTGATGAGTGGTTGGTTGGTGGAGAGAGTCTAATCCGCAATCTTGAGTATAGTCACATCCTAGCAACTAGATTCAATATTCCCCAGATGCAAGTAGCATATTTACCAGACCAGTTTGGTCACTCAAGTGCTATCCCTCAGCTTCTTGAAAATCTGACGAACCTCAAGGCCGCCGTTCTATGGCGAGGTGTACCCCCTGAGATTATGACTGTTCCATTCTATTGGAAATCTCATCCATCATCAACAACAATATTCCCCGGGATTTACATGCCTGGAGGTTACGGAAATGTTGCAAGATTTCCAGAGGACTATGATGACTTTGTTGATGTTGTCAATGAAAACATCGCAGAACTCGAGCCATTTTCACATGAACCAATACATCTACTGATGAATGGGTCTGACCATCTGTATCCACAACCATTTGTCCAAGAGTTCGCTGAGAGGTTGAAAAGTGATGAAATGGACATTTCTCTTGGATTTGTCAATGATTACGTAGATGCATTGGAGTCCGCCATGAAGGCTTCCAATTATGAACGACCAACTTTCAGCGGTGAACTCAGGTCTCCAGCTAGAGCTCCACTCCTCCAAGATACATACTCAGCTCGAATGTGGATCAAGATTTGGAACCAACGAGTTGAGGATCTCTTGCTTCAGAAAGTTGAACCAATCAGTTCGTATCTGTGGTTCCATCTCAGTCATCCATATCCATCTGGATTTCTTGAAACCTCATGGAAGTGGTTGTTACGCAATCATCCTCACGATTCGATATGTGGATGTTCAATTGACCAGACACATGAAGAGATGAGGTCTCGATTCTCATGGGCTGAATCAATCGCAGAAACTCTCATTGATAATGCAATTGACTTCATAGAATCAAGTTCCGCTCCTTCTGATGACTCAAGCATTGTTGTATTCAATCCTGCGAGCAGTAGCCAAACTCCAATCTTCATTAAGTTCACTCAACCAAAAGAACGAGTTCTAAAGGGCTTACAGGGTCCTGATGGAACTATCCATAGTGTGCAAAGACTCGAGTCTAAGGATGACATCTTCTTGGATACAACTGTGGGTATGAGAATGGCTAAGATGGGAATGCGGTTGTTACCTGGCAGGAAACTGATCAACTTCTATATCAATGGAATCGAGTACTATGATGGTGATGAACCGGGTCTGCTAGAGCTTCGATTCATTGCTGATACACAACCTGTTGGTGAAGTGGATATGGAAGACTTCAAGAAGCAGGCGTATGAGCTGATTGAAAGCAAGCGTTACAAGAAGATACATCTCGTTGCAGCCAGACCTACTCAGACAGTGTATGCATCAGCACTCACATTGACACCACTTGCTTTCACAAAATTACTGCCCGTTGAAATTGAACCAGAGATAGAACCTGATAGCATTATGACCATTGATGAGAATCATGTGCACAATCAGTACTACTCCATCTCCTTTGAAAAGGATGGAACTCTCACATTCATGAATAAAGAAACAGGACAACAGTATTCAGGATTACATATGTTCGAGGACTTTGGCGATAGGGGAGATGAGTACACCTTCGGTAGAGTCTTTCCGGAGAAGGTGAAGGTAAAATCATTGAAGAGGGTTGTTCTCAGTCAAGGTCTTGTAATAGCAGAGATTCGCCAACATATGACTCTTGAAATCTATGAGGGTCTGGATGAAAAAAGAGAGAAGCGTGTTGGTAAAACAGAGATTCCAGTTGAATCAGTCTTCAGGTTCTATCGAGATTCCCCACGGATTGAGATTAGAACCAAGTTAACAAACACAACAAAGGACCATCGGCTACGCATTTGTTTTGATCTTCCATATACATCAGAGTTCACACTAACTGATACTCACTTTGGGTATGTACAACGTGCCGGAGACCCTGAGCATGTACCTGATTCAACAGAGCTCGAAAGAACAAAGTCGTCGTACCCAGAGATGCCTTCAGGAATTCAACCTCAGAAACGATACATCCGTGTTAATGACTCCAGTGGTAAAGATGGTATCACGATCTTCAACAAGGGACTCCCCGAAGTTGAACTGGTTGAAAATAAGAGAATCGCAATAACCTTGTTTCGCTCAGTTGGTTGGCTCTCACGCTCAGACTATCCAGAAAGACCGATGCATGCTGGACCTGGTGAGGAGACCCCTGGTGCACAGGAGCTTAATACCGAGTACACGTTTGACTATGGTTTTGTAGTCCACACAAAGGAAACTCCAATACATGCAAGTGCAGACCACGCAGAAGCCTTCTCTGAAGATGGACTGGCAATCTCACTGGAGGGACGTGAGCTACCCTCTGGTATTTTTGAACCAATAATACAGGTTGATAATCCGGCCATTCGGATATCATCACTGAGAGTTCGTGATGGAAATGTATTGGTAACTATGTTCAATTTGGAGAACAATGACGAGGATGTAACTATCACATATGCTGACGGAGTTAGTCAGGTCTCTGAAACCAAAATAGATCTGTCGGTTGTCCGGAATCACGTTGTATCCAAGAATCATCTTAACCTAGTATTCAACCCACGTGAAATCAAGATGTTGCAGTTTCATCAGGACTGAGACTCATCATTCAATCCTTATTGCAGGAACAACCTGCATAGAATCGATGTAGAGAAATTCCGTTATTCTACCTGATTCATCCTTCTTGAATTTGATAGAGTATGCACCGTCCTTTGTTTTGAATCTCATACTCCTAACTGGTTCTAGATTAGTTGGTTGTTGACTTGGAAATTTAAATGTGATTGTATCCTCACCCTTCATTGCTATCTCCAAGACAATCCCTGTCGCTTCATACTTCCCTATCAGTGACTTGAGAAACTCCGTTTCTCTCATATATTGATCAGGAAGTCGAGTGAAGGTGATGGGTGGAGTGAGAGGTTCTAATTTAACAGAAAACTCCACAATCTCTCCTCCATCGTCAGCGCGAAACGTCAATAGACCCTTGACATCAAATCGTTTTATTTCGTATTGAAAAGTGTCATAGTGAAAGTGCGTCAATGGATATTCAACTGATCCGAATTTAGAATGGAGTTCCTCATCTTGGGTATAGAATTCAAAGATACCATAACCGGGATGGCGATATCTTCCTATATATTCCTCAGTAGGACGTGTCGGTTTGGTGTCAGTAATGCGGATCCCTTGTGACTTTTCTCCCGATTCCTGAATGCCCTTTATAGTTTGAGCATCTATGTTTTTATAAATTTCAATCCAATCAACTGGTTCCAAGCCCAAGAATCTGTCAAAGATATGGTTGTAGGCCGCACCTGTTATACCACAGTCACTCTTGTTGACAATGGCCATGACTCCAATGTCATCTTCAGGGAGGAATCCCATTAAGGATATTGAACCATCTATACCACCACCATGTCTCACCACTCGATGTCCGCGATACATCACTCCACCCCAACCTAGAGCATATGTATCCAATCTGAACCATCTCTGATCCGGTACCCACCAGTCAAGGCCATGTCTCATTGAGATTATATGTACAGAATCGTGTGTGCGTCGTAGGTTATCTGCAGACACAAGTTGTTTCTTGCCAACCATTCCCTTGTTGAGATGAAACTTCAACCATTTTCCCATATCGCTAATACTTGCGTTGATACACCCTGCACCAGTTGCTACATCATTTACAATATAGTCGCATTTGATGTAACCAAGGTTTTCATCCTTGTAGTCAAGTTTGTATGGCGTGGCATAATCTGATGTCTGATACAGAGTTGTGATTGAGAAGTTAGAGTCCTTCATTCCTAGTGGTTTGAAGATTCGTTTAGCAATGAAGTCGTTGTAGCTCATTCCTGATAGCTCTTCTATTATCACTGAGGTCGCCAGATACATGAGGTTACAATACTGGAAAGTTGTACGGATGGCCTTACTTGAGTCAAGATGTGGCAATCTCTCAAACACCTGATCATATGAGAAGTCATCATTGACCCAGACGAAGTCATGTCTTGGTAGACCGGTCCTGTGGGATAACATATCCACAATTGTAACTTGATTTGTGGCAACAGGGTCCTTCATCTTGAATTGAGGGATGAACTCACGAATGGGAGTATCCCACTCTAGCTTACCCTCGTCTACAAGCATAGCAATTGCCGTACTGGTGAAGGACTTTGTACACGATGCGATAGGATGTATCGTATTTGGTGTCATCTCTAGTTTCTTGTCAACATCACGGTAACCGAATCCTTTCGAGTAGACTACATCTTTGTCCTTCAGAGCTACTACTGCTAGCCCAGGAGCATCGAATTTCTTCATAGCATCCTCTAAGTATTCATCTAAACCTACTAAGGTAGCATCTTGTGCCATTTCCTAACCACTTCCTTAGGTTCCATTCAAAACAATTCTATGTTACGAGCTACTTAATGAGTTATGTCTCTATACTCACCTATTAGAACTGAATAAGGACAACAAGAAAAAAAGGGAAACTGCAACTAGATTGTCAAGTTGCAGTTTTGTTAGTGATTAGTATCCATATAGATACGTGGTCAAAGTTGTGGTGTACTTCACAAGAGAATAGTGCCACCAACGCCAGAATCCGTATGAGAACTCGCTGTAGATCCGACCCCATTGGACCTTCATTGTAATTTTCAAGTAATGACCCGAGAGTGGTTTATACTTCCACAAAAGGTAGTGACTCCAACCTCCTTCAGAAGGCATTACATCTTCAGGTGGTTCTGATGACGTTAGAAGTACATCGTACTTATGATTCCACTCAACTCTAGTATACGTATCATAGTTGTATCCGTGAAAATCTCCAGTAATTAGCTGCTGTGT
>JAEOST010000522.1 GCA_016840245.1 Candidatus Thorarchaeota archaeon | reverse complement strand
TGATACCAGTTCTAAGCAGTTTATAGAAGTTGGAAGATGGGTCTTCTGCCAATCTCGTTCGTTCTCCATACTCCAGTACTGTGCCTTCATCAAGTAGAAGTATATCATCAACTCTATCCAGTGTGGAGAGTCTATGGGCAATTATGATTGCAGTCCGATTCCTGAGTAACTTGTCTAATGCTTGCTCGATAAGACGTTCAGTAACCGGATCAAGACGAGATGATGCCTCATCCAGAATGATAAGACTTGGTTCTTGTAAGAATACTCGACTGAGAGCAAGTAACTGTGATTGTCCAGCTGAGAGGCCTACATCACCAACAACAATTGTGTCAAGCCCTTTTTCCAGAGACTCATACCAGCTATCTAATCCAACATCATTGATCACTTCTAGAATTCTCTCGTCGGGGATTGATCGGTTGAAGAGAGTAACGTTGTCTCTCAATGAAGCCTCAAACAACTGGACATCTTGTGTCACCATGGCTACCCTGGTTCTCAGACTACTGAGAGGGACATCCCTAACATTGACATCATTCACTAGCAGAGTTCCGTTATTCACTTCATATAGTCTGAATATCAATCGACTAATTGTAGTCTTTCCTGAACCAGTAGGACCAATGAGACCCAATACTCGTCCAGGTTGTAGATTGAATGTTACATCGCGAAGCACTTGAGTGTCTTCTTCATATTCAAAGAAGATATGATCAAACTCCAAAGTGATTGGACCCTCAGGTATAGCGGTTGTGCCATCATCGTTTAGTTTTGATTCAGTGCTATTCAGTATCTTAATCCTGTCAATACTTGCTGAAGCCAATTGAATCTCCTGTAGTTGTCGCAGAATACGCATAATGGGCCTAAGAAGTAGCCCCGCGTATAGATGGATTAATACAACCGTTCCAAGAGAGATTGCACCTTCGTTGAGAAAAGGCACACCAATCCCAAAGACAAGTGTGGCACTCAAAGCCTCCATTCCATAAATCACCATAATCATGATACTTGTCTTAGTGGATGCCTTCATCTGAAGGTCGTATGCTTCGCGATTGATCCCGAAGTACTTGCTCATTGAATGGTCCTGTGCACCACAACCTTTGATATCTTCAGTACCAGTGAGTGTCTCTTCTAGCATGCCCATTAGTTTCATGAAGACTTCTCGGACCTTTCTCCAAAGTGCAGTTGCGATGTTTCTGGTCTTGTAGAGCGCAACTGATGAAAAAGCCGCAAATAGAGAGAAAGCTATTCCAAGTCGAGGGTCCTCAATGAATAGAATACCCAGTATGCCCCCGATCACTAACACATTAGCTACAATGAGAATTGTGAACTGTGATAGAAAATTGGAGAGTGTATTGACATCACCGTCGATACGTTCAATCATATCTCCAGGTCGATGTTCATTATGGAATGTCATATCAAGATTGACACAGTGCTTGAACAAATCTGCACGAAGGGCATTAGTTGAACCCCAGGCTAGGTCTTGGCTGATATAGACTGAAGCTATCAGAGTTATTTGCTGAACAATAGCGATGGCTATGTATAGCAAAGCAGCATTGGTGAAAAGATCTTGAGGTGATGGTTGAGTAACCGTATCGATATAGAATCTGATTATCTGGGGATTGATTACTTGGAGGATCATGTTCACTACAAGGAGAATGGATAGAACTAATACTCTCCTTTTGAATGGACCCATGTATGTCTTTTGAAGACTCCAATATTCTCTAAGTGTGCCAAGCACCAATCATTGCCCCGGTTTCGTTCAGCGAGCCAAGTGATAAGTTTAGTTTCAAGAACTAGCACCGAGTCGCTAACAAACAACAGAAACAGATTGTAGATAATGAATGTTTGCACTCACGTAACATACTATTGCATCTATGCCGCTAAGAGTCGTTCTGCCCACATGTCATAGTCATTCATTGTTCTGAGACCTGCTAGATTTCCTACAGCTTTACCGTGTTTGAATCCGAAAACCATCGGGACAGATTGAACATTGAATTGCCGTTGTGTCATTGGATTCCTGTCAATGTCAATCTTAGCAAACAATACCTTACCTTGGTAGTCACGTGCTAATTCAGTCAATATCGGAGCAAGCATCTTGCAAGGCTGACACCATTCACCATAGAAATCCACTAAGGCAGTTTTCGTTTGTCCAAGGACGGACCAGAAATTCGCATCGGTCAACTGTATAACGGTTCCGTTTGCTGTGGGTTCCTCCACCTTAGGTTGTTGAGCTCTCTCCATCATGAGCTCCATCTTTCTTCTACGAATCTCTGCAAGTTCATCATCGTTGAGCATAGCATTGCCTCCGTCATACTCGGTTGTGTGTTTCTTATACACAACCGATTTAAAGCTTTTTGAAGCGGTCATGAGCAAGCTTATACGTAGAGTGTTTCCGGTCACAAATCAGCAAGGAGACAGTATAGGATGTCAGAAACCCCTATGAAATACTATGGCATGTTAATCATGGCCATGTTTTTCTGGGGCGGTTCTTGGGTCTCCGCTGATATCCTAGTAGAGATTGCTGGACCATTTACAATCGGGTTCCTCCGGTTCGTATCCGCCTCCATCTTCTTCCTTGTACTAATGGGAGGAAAAGGAGTCTTAACAAGGAAGACATACAATCGTGAGAAACTTAGATATCTAGTTGGACTTGGTCTGACAGGTATCTTTGGATACGGTGTCTTCTTTCTATTCGGGATGCAATTCACTACAGCAGCCCAAGGTGCAATCATTGCAGGCATCAATCCAGCTAGTGTCAGTATCTTTGCTCACTTCATGCATCATGAACGACTTCAGAAGCAATGGCAATACTCTGGATTCGTTGTGAGTTTCACAGGTATTGTCTTTGTCATTGGTGTCCAGCAGCTACTAGCATTCAATCTCGAACATCTGATTGGCAATATGATAATTGTCTGTGCTATGATAACATGGGGTCTCTATTCGTCCCTAGGCAAGAGTGCCATGAAGAAAATGACATCTTTGGAAGCAACAGCTGGAGGAGTTATGGTTGGAACAGTGTTTTTTGGAATCGGAGCAATCACTGAAGAGTTTTGGATTCAACCATACCTGTTCGAACCAGTATTCTGGATCAATATTCTGTATCTTGGTGTGTTTGTGACATTTCTTGGATTTCTTTTCTACTTCATCAGCATCGATAAACTGGGTGCAACACGAAGTGCGATCTTCATCAATCTAGTACCCGTTTTTGGCACACTACTCTCAGCATTGTTGTTGCCAGATCAAGAAATCTATTGGACATTCATTGTTGGTCTAGCTCTTGTTATCGCAGGGATTTCAATAATCAATCTGAGGACAAAATCAGGTGAAGACACAACAGAAATAACGGGCTAGCTATGGTCACAGAATTAGAATTGTAGATAATTTATGAATGAGGTAACAAGTATTGAGCTCATATGAAAAACTAATGGCAAACGCGCGAGAGCTAATCATTCTTGGTTCTGTTGGTGGAAATCTAGGATGGGATATGGAAACCTATCTTCCACCAAAGGGGATTTTGCAGAGGAGTGAAGAACTCGGTCTCATGTCCCAGCTTGGACATCGTATGTTGACAGCTACAGAGAATAAACAACTCTTCTCAGCTGTAGAGAAAGAATCTTTGAGTGAGGTTCAGAAGAGGAATGTCCACTTATTCAAGTTAGACTATGATAAGGTCACAAAAGTACCAGAGGATCTAGTGGCTGCAATTGCAAAACAGCAGACCATTTCAGTAACAACTTGGAAGAAGGCAAAAGCAGCAAAGGATTGGAAGATGTTCCAACCTGAACTTGAGAAGCTTATCGATTTAGCTAGAAAACGTGCAGAGATCTATCAGGAGGTCAAGGGTACTGCTACACTCTATGAAGCGTTAATGGACGAGTTCGAGCCAGGTATGACTGAGAAGACTGTATCAAAGGTATTTGGTGAACTCCGGACTCCATTAGTTGAACTCGCTAAGAAATGTGCTGAGGCTTCTGCAACAATCGATACCTGCTATCTTGAACGAGAGGTTCCAGTGGAAGCTCAAAGAAAGATTGCCGCAGATCTTGCATCAGTCATTGAGTATGATGTGTCCTCAGATGAGTCTGGAGGTCGTATAGATGAAACTGAACATCCTTTTACTACTGGCTACTATGATGATGTAAGAATCACTGTGAAGTATCATACGAACAATGTTGCTTCTATGATCTTCGCCATTCTACATGAAGGTGGTCATGCATTATACGAACAGAACCTCAATCCTGAATGGAAATACCAACCACTTGGAATAGCTTCTAGTTTTGGTATTCATGAGAGTCAGTCACGTTTCATTGAGAACATGTTTGGTCGTACAAAGGAATTTTGGGATTTCTATTTACCAAAATTGAATGAGTTCACCAATGGAGCATTCACGGTAACCACCGAAGATTTTGTGAGGGGAATCAACTTAGTTCGACCATCAAAGATTCGAATTGAGGCTGACGAAGTA
>JAEOST010000521.1 GCA_016840245.1 Candidatus Thorarchaeota archaeon | reverse complement strand
TTACAGGTGAGATAACTCAGCTTCTATCAATGTCACAAGCAACTCCTAGGATGAGCTTTGCTGATTATGACAATGATGGCGACCTAGACATGGTCATATCAAATGGGTTTGTGTATTTGGCCAAGAATATGTTCACCGAAACCGGTGCACAACTCTTCGTGCTAAAGGAAGGATACTTTGACGAGATGAATCTGAACATTGGTAGTGTTCTCTGGGGTCAACCTCAATGGGTTGACATCAACGGTGACGACGTTCTTGACTTGATTCTGAACTATGACAACAAGTACGGTGCCACATGTTTCCTGAATAGAGGTACACATGACAAACCAGTCTGGGAAGAAGACCGACGTATCTTCAACAATCCTGATACTGACACTGCAATGACATTGCTTAAGCTCAAGGACATCAGACTTGTTCCCAACACTGGAGGATATACTCTCCAGAAATTTGCAGAGACTGGTGGTATTGAACTAGAAGGAGATTTCTCTCTTGCTGCATACAAGGAAGACACTGGAACTCTCAGATGGGCACTCCCTCACTATGATGCCATTGATACATATATGGTTGCGACCTACCCACGTGTATCCAGATTGGACTTCTGTCTGATGAGGGGTGAGTCCTTCAAAAATCTGGGCTATCACATGCATGAGTCTTGGGACACAGACGCTGACCTAGAAGACTGGACCTTAACGATTTCATCTGGAGACCTCGATGGTGATGGTAAGGGTGAGATTGTAGTCGGTGACTATGATAACAACGTGTATGCCTTTGAACACCTCTCTAATGCTACATACAAGAGGATGTTCCGCTCATTTGACATCAACCATACTGAAGTCAGTGAATCCAGCCCGTATGCTTACGACCAACTAGAGGGAATCTCAGGTGAGTTCAATAGAAGGATCTGGGATCATGCAAAACACTTGTTGACTGGTACAGACTTGGATCAAGATGGATTGTCCGAGCTGATCATCACCAGTGACCTTCAGGTCTACATCTATGAGGCGACAGGAATAGACGACACAATAGAACTCGCCTACTCCTTCGATCTCAGAAACCTCGGTTACTTGGATGTGGAGTCTGATGCTTGGGAGGAAGTTACAGAGATAACTGCCATTGAAGCGGGAGTTGATATGGACAGTGATGGAAGACGAGACCTCGTGGTTGCGGTTGGTCCATTCCTATTTGTCTTCAACATCGATGTTGACTCCTTCGATGGATTAGAACTCAATGACTACTTTGGGAGGACAGGTGATGTTGACGGTAGGTACTATCTCCTTGGAAATCCCGATGGAGCAGACCCGTATCAGGGAGCCGACATCAGAAGCCTCGCTGTTGCTGATACAGACAGAGATACTCACCCGGAGATAATTCTGGGTGGTGTCCACGACACTAGAATCTCCCGACAGAACGGATTTGTCTACATCTACGAGTGTTGGGGCGGGACCTTCCAGAAGGTATGGGAGGCACCTTCTGACATAGTCACATTGAATCCAGTGAGTGTTGTGTTGATAGATGATCAGGACTATGACTCAAACCTTGAGATCATAATTGGTCACACCAAGGGCTTTGACATCATAGAGTGGAATGCTGATTCAGAGGAATACATCAATGCAGCAAAGGTCACATCCTCACCTAATTATCCAAACGTCCAACTTGAGTCAATCCTATTTTCAGGTGTAGACACAATGACCTTCACAAACCGATGTGCTACCGATATGGCATACGGCGTGGGTGTCAATAGTGATATGGCTCTAATGATGTTAGTGAGCGACGAGGAACTTTGGATAAAGGGCATGAACTCAACATCGCTTCAGGTCCTTGTAGCTCCACTAACTCCCTTCATCAGTCAGACTGTTTCTGGTGACTACGATGATGTCACCGTAGTTTCTGAGGTCCAACCATCTATAACCAGTAATGATAACGCAGTCTGGGTGGCATGGAAGGCTGAGCGTGACTGGGGTCAGTTTGACTTCTGGGTCTCCAGACTTGGCACTGGTGATACATGGTTCAGTGATCCTGTTTGGGTGATGAACAATACCGAAAGCTTGGCTAGCCGGAACCATCCAGAGGTATTTGTCTACAATTCCACACATATCGGAATCATGTACGTCAAAACTGGTATCGATACATCAGAGGCCTACTACTACCTCATGAAGGAAGACCTCTCTGAGAGGAGTGGACCATATCTTCTAACCTATCCAGGCTGGGACTACTTTAACATACAGAAGGTATCAGCTATCCGGATGCCAAATGGGGACTTCGAGATAGCAATGTCTGCAATCAACACCATGACCAGTAAGGCAGACTATGATATATGGTCGCTGCACTCTGATGCTTCATTCAACTTCAACAACAGTCTACCTCACAGAGCAACAGACTCATTCTACGATGAGATGTATCCTGATGTGGACTACTTGAGGACAGAGGGCAATCCAATTGTGGTTGCCTACGAGGTAGGTGGAGCATCATTCGAGGAACGAACAGGGATGGTCGCAAGTGTTGACAACGGTACAACATGGAGTGATCAGAAAGACCTCGCAACGTACCCGGATTACCTGAGTAGGTTAGACTTCCCTGGATACCCAGGTCTTGAGTATTATGATATTGGAGGTATGCCGTATAGTGGTCCAATGACATATTCACCCAGTGTGCTTGGTCATCTAGATACTGGATTCATCTACTTCCAGTCATTCAACATCTTTGACTTCGGAGGTTCACCAGAACCAGATGCACTCTGGGGTTACAATCCATCAAGTGACTGGGTTGACAACCATCTCCGTGATGTTTCAAACATGGTTGTTGGTGATACAGACTCAGACGGTAGACGCGAGGTCATTGTATCTTATGATGATACGATGGCCGTCTACGAGATGGTACACTCCACAAATGGATCAGGATACATGGAATACGAAGAAGCATATCTCTCTGAACCGTTCATATACGATATAACAGGACTAACAGTCTACGACTCAGACAACAATGGATGGGAAGAGATTGGGATCTCTTGTGAAAGAGGAGAGGTCTTCATCTGGGAGTATAGAGACCCGTCCCATGGTGCAAGTGGATTCCAGACTTCAGAGAAAGCGTCTACACTCCACCTATACGGAGGAGTAATTGGGTATGTGTTGGATGGTGGAGATGTCGATGGTGATTCGAACCAGGAAGTAGTATTCTCAGTCTTAACAGGTTCACCTCGAATGAGTCTGTATATGATAGACGACGATGGAAGTATCGGATGGAATGTTACCCATGACACAACGTTACTATCCTTGGAACTGTCAGACCTGGATGGTGATGGTACTCAAGAGATTGTCTGTATCCAGTGGGGAGAGCAGTTCCTTCTTGTATACAATGGATCAGATGGTACACTTCTTTGGAACTGCACGGTATTCAGTAGTGACATTGAGGACTTGGACATCGGAGATATCGATGGTAACGGACTCGAAGAAATCATTGTTGGTACCGAGGACGGTGTGATTTGGGTTGTTAACAGCACGGGTGATCTCTGGCATAGTGAGTCGGTAGATGCAGGTGATATCTGGGGATTGGTCATTGGTGACTTCACTGATGATCCGATTCTCGGGGTTGCCTATGCAAACGATACCTATGCAGTGAAGGTCATTAATCCGCTGGATGGCACACTACTGTACGAGTCACCAAATGACATGGTGGGTCACAGTTCTGGACGACAACCAATGGAGGCTTACGACTTCAATCTTGATGGGTACGATGATGTCCTCTTTGGTAACAATGTCATAATGAGAATGGTCGATGTAGTTGAAGGTTCCATCTTCTATAACTCCACAGTACAGGCAAGACTCATGGACTTGATAATCGATGACTTTGACGG
>JAEOST010000520.1 GCA_016840245.1 Candidatus Thorarchaeota archaeon | reverse complement strand
CTGCTATATGGTTAGCTGCTGCTCAGAGCTCTTTTGCTGGTGGTCAGGGATACTTCTTCTATAACACATTCCTTGCTCCCTACATGAAGGGGCTACCTTACAAGAAGATCAAACAGGCTGCTCAGCAGCTCATCTTCACACTCACGCAGCAGTATGTTGCTCGTGGCGGTCAGGTCATCTTCTCCAGTGTAGACCTGACTCCTGGAATTCCCAATATCATGAAGGATGTACCTGCCGTCTTACCTGGTGGAAAACTCACCGAGGTCACCTATGGAGACTTCGAGGAAGAGGCACGACTGTTCTTCAATGCATTCATGGAAGTCATGATTAAGGGAGATGTGAAGGGCAAGGGATTCAGCTTTCCAAAGCCAAACATCGTTCTTCGTAAGGAGTTCATGGGGCCTGAGTTCGAAGAGTCTTGGCGACTTGTTGCCGAACTCACAGCAAAGCATGGCTCTCCCTACTTTGAGAACTACCTCAACTGGAGGTCCAAGATAGAGGCTGGTTGCAGCAGTTGCTGCTCACACCTCTGGACAGCAAGCAGCGATGAAGAGCTTGAGGAGTTCCTCACTGGGAATATGGTCTTTGGAGCCTCACAGATGGTGACACCCAACTTCGGACGTGCTGCGTGGGTTGGGCGAACTGATGAGGCCCGATTGTTTGCAAAGATTGATGATTATCTGGAGCTATCCAAAGAAGTCATTCTTGAGAAGAAGCGGCTCATGGACAAGCTCATTGCTAGTGGCAGTGTTCCCTTCTACACACAACCAAAGCCAAATGGCGACCCACTCATCGAGATGGAGAAGCGTCAGTTTTTGTTGGGAACTGTGGGTTTTGAAGAGATGGCAATGATCGCCACTGGTCATCATCTTCACGAACGTGAGGGAACACGGTTTGGTATCAAAGTTCTGAAGTATCTAAAAGAGAAGTCCATCGAATTTGAGGAAGAAACTGGACTCCAGTTCGGAATTACTCGCACTCCAGCTGAGAGTGCTGCTGGTCGACTCGCTAAGAAAGATTATCGTGCTTACCCCGGTATTCGTAAATATCTCAAGGGTGGTAATGAACACCCGTACTACACGAACAGCACTACTCTGGATGTTGCCACCCAACTCTCGTTGAGTGAACGAATCAAGAAAGAGGGTATGTTCCATCCTTACATGGATGGCGGTGCTCTGACTCATGTCTATCTCGGTGAGACGAATCCAGATCCTGACGCACTATGGGAGTTGACAAAGGCTATCGCTAGAGATACGTTGACATCATACTGGAGCTTCACAAAGGATGTCTTACAGTGTGGTTCCTGTAACTATCAGGCAGGTATTGACTGGCGTACAATGAAGTTCAACTCCATCGAGGAGCTCAGTCAGATTGTCTGCCCACGATGCGGTCATGTAGGCGTTGAGGTGTTCTCGCGCGTAACCGGTTACGTCCAAAGCTTGAACAGCTGGAACCCATCAAAGAAACAAGAGTTTCTTGATAGGCATCGCTATTCACTATGAGGTAGAGATTGAATCTGATCTGAGTGATTCACCCCAAAACAGGTTTCATTGATTCCTATCAGTATCAAAAAGAGGCATACTGGCACTAGGAGCAATAGCACCATCTGTTTTGGAATGTCTATGCTCTCAAATGTTTCAGAGGATAGCACCTGAAAGCAGAGAATGAGACTAACCACACCCATCATGACGGCTATGAGACCCCTCATAGAAATGTCTTGAACTCTTGGTACAGCTATTATCACTAAGAACGCTATCACCATCAATGCAATTCCAATTAGGAATCGATTGAAGCGAACTGGATGACCAAGCATCCATGAAAACTCCATCAATCCAATCAAAACTAACCAGATGAATGGAATAATCAGAATCGCCATTCCTACAAGATAGTATCTCTTCATTCATTTGCCCCCTTATTCATAGAAGACTACAACTAAAAAAAACCTGTCATTGCGAGCTGGAATCCTTCTAAGAAACAGGAGTTTCTAGATAGGCATAGGTATACTCTCTAGACTATGAGATATCTGATTCAGGGTCTTCAGAGGACTCTCGTTTCAGGTATTTCTCCCAATCCTTTTTCATTTCTTCCAAATCACGAATTGGAGTTCCTTCTGAAGTTATTGGAATCTTGAAATCATTCACCTAACTTCATAGAAAATTTGTGGACTTTAGATTCGACAGTCCTATCTCTTTTCTTCAGGAACTTTAGAGATAATGATGAAGCACCTATTACACCGATAACTGCGAAGTTTAGGACTACCCCAAAACTTGGAATCAAGAATCTGTTTGGATCCCTGCTCATCAGATGTAGGAGCCCAACTAAGCCTTGTGAATCTAAGACTAGTTGCTACAATTTCTCCCTCCTCCATAATCTCACCACAATATGGACATGCAATTGATTGTTTATCGTCTAGGACCATTCGTTATTCTCACGATGTACTTAATCTGAGAGTAATTAGGGTTTGCGGAGATATTGCACACAAACAATCGCTTCACTCATGGAATCCTTCTAAGAAACAGGAATTCTTAGACCGACATAGGTATGCACTCTAATCTTGGAACTCGTCTAGAGCTGCTTGCTTGGATTTTCCTTCGAGGTCGGATTGCTTAAATGCCTGTTCTGCTTTCCTTCAATTTGGTAGATCTCATCAGTTCGAAATTGCTGTTAGAGAAACAGGGAGCATTCGAGATGACTCGATTGAAAAGCATTCTAATGATATGTACGCCAGTTCTGCTATTCGTCTGTCCGATACTTACAACAGGCCCGTTGGACTCTAGTTTGGTTGAGAAATCGCCCGAATATTTGCCTGCATCGCCTACTATTCTCTGGGTGAGTGATGAATTCACTTCAATGCCCACACTCTTTGATTTGAATGGTGATTTGACTCCGGATATCATCACAGAATATGGGAGAGTCATCAATGGTTCAAATGGAGTAGAACTCTGGCATAAACAAATATCCCAACCCGGTAATTTACCTGCATTAATTACTGAGGTCAATAGTGATTTCCACTTCGATGTGATATTCAGTGGTATGGATGAAATTGAAGCATATGATGGAAGATGGGGCATCAAGTTATGGACATGGACTACTGATGATTTCATCAATGATGTAATCATTGCCAACGTTGTTGGGAACATTAGACGAGAGCTTGTAGTTGGCTGTAGAGAGAAAACCTACTTGCTCAGTGATAGAAATGGTTCTCTAGTGTGGGAGGTAGACATTGGACTGGAACGGCTAGCTGTTGCTGATATAACGGGTGATTCGGAATTAGAAGTGATTGGAACAACAAAAAATCAATTTCATGTCATTCTCGCTGATGGGTCACTACTATGGTCTAAGGAAATCGGTATATATGAACCCGGAGTACAATTTGATGTTTTTTCAAAACCCGCTCTTGGTGATATCGATAATGATGGAGTTCTTGAGATTGTTGCTGCATGTAGAAATGGTTACGTCTATGCTTTCGATGCATTGACGGGAAATATTGAATGGCAATTTGGCCCGTTGACCTCACTAAATGGACTATATAGCGGTTCCCCTTCTTTAGGGGACATTGACGGTGACGGTAGGTTAGAAGTTGTTTTCACGAATGGTACGATATATGCCATAAACGGAGAGAGTGGTACCCTTCTATGGATGTATGATACTGGAACGTTAGAAGAACCCACATTCCGTTCTGCAACAATTGCTGATATTTCAGGAGATCGTAGGCTTGATGTCCTCATTGGTGGTGACGATCTCTATGCTATTGATGGACTTACGGGTGAGAGTCTTTGGACCTTCTCAACAGATTCTGTTGCTTTTAATCCAGTAGTAGCTGATATCACAGGAGATGGTCTTCTAGAGGTCATTGTCTGGTCAGGAGATTTGTACGCTCTCTCGATACCTGATGCTGGAAACCGAGTTTATTGGCAAAGCTATGATGGCTCTGAATGGTTCACTAGAGTTTCCTGTCAACAAGATTTTGATCCGGATTTTGACATGTTATCCATTTACACTGAGCGATTTTCATCTCATACCTTGCTTGAGTGTAATGACAGTGATTCGGATGGCTGTTCGGATGCGTGGGAATTTATGTATAATTTCAATCCTAATCTAAATCAAAATCCTAATGGCACAGATTCTGATGAAGATGGATTGAATGACCTAGAAGAGGCACAAGCATTCTCGAATCCGCACGTCGCAGATTCAGACAACGACCAACTCTCTGATTACCAAGAAGTCAAGGTATACTTCACGGATCCCATGAGTCCTGATTCAGACCATGATTTACTAAACGATGCTGAGGAAGTCCTCTATTACGAAACTGACCCCCTCTCATCAGATTCTGATTCAGATGAGATGCCTGATGGTTGGGAGGCTTTGAACTCATTGGATCCATTACGTGCTGATGCTTTCGAGGATTTTGATTCGGATGGCCTGCTTAACATCTACGAGCTGCTAAATGGGACAAGGCCACAGTTTGCAGATACGGATAAAGATGGAATAACTGATGGATGGGAAGTTTCCAATGGATATGATCCGTTAGATTCCTTAGTACCACTAGATGAACTGCTAATATGGTTTAGTCCATTTATAGTTGGTTTCATTTGTATCATCTCTCTCTCTGGATATATCTTCAGTATACGTCTAGCTCGAAAATTACGGATGGTTGACAAAATCTCATATGAACCCAACATGAATGTACAGATATTAGTTGGGCTGATTTCTTCGATAGGTGTTTCCATTCTCCTGTATCCTTTGATAAACAACCTTCTATTATTCATGGACTTACTGATTCCAGATAATAGATTTTCATATGCTATTTTCAGGATGGCGTTCTTGCAACCCATAACGATAGCTGGAACTGGAATTCTCACTTGTGTTATAGCCACCGTGCTTGGAGTGTGGTCTGGACTTGATGAGAATCTTATACGTGGACAGAAGTTTTCTATGCGTCAACTCTGCAGTAAGGTCTGTGTTGGAATCGCACGTGACTCAATCCTTGCTCTCAAGTATGTCCTACCCATAGTATTATTCATCGGTTACATCACAGCGATTCTGGGAATTGGGTTTCCAATAGTACAATTTCGCTCTGAAGGTCTGGAACCGTACTTTACAGTGGCGTTCTTCATCTCCACAGGCATTATTTCGTTAATTCTACTATTCGTTTCAATAATGATTGTGAGTCTTGTACTCACAGGATATGTGATAGAAGGTTACGCGAAATCGATACCTCCTGTGTCAAAATCCAAGAAGAAGGATATGAACGATGATTCAGATGAACTATCGGTATTTGTGCCCCATGAGGTTTAGCTAATGCTAGATAGTCAAATGGATTACGAAGTGGAATCCTGGCAAGAAACAGGAGTTCTTAGACCGACATAGGTATTCGCTCTAAGATGAGAACTGTTTACCAAGAAGACCACATATCCCCGTTTGCCTAACATAATCTCTACCACTCGAGCGACTCCCTCTCCATACCAATTATGTACAAGCTCCAAAGGAGATCCAAGTATGCACCTCTATTCTCAAATGGCATGCTGAACTCGGTCCGACCTTTTTTGACCTTCTTGGTGAATTCAATTCCCTCTAAAAGGGACTCAACCTCTCCAGCATATTCGACATCCACCTTTACTTTGAGAGGTCTTCTACCGATATACATGAGGACGCTGATACCATTCGGAAATTTGTAATTCTCTCCGCTTCCCCAGAACGCTCTACATCTATCAAGCATCATCAATTTCCAGTTATGAAGCGTAATGTCATCTCTCATTCTCTGTGTTATCTCCAACGAAACCACCTTGAGTAATAATTGCAAAGTAATGTTAAGTGGTTTTTCTACAGAGTCAAATGGACATCAAGACACTTGTTCAAACCACTTCACGACATTCGCAAGTTGGAATCTTGCAAAGCAGCAAGAATGTCTAGATACACCTCATTATTCAGTTTGCTCCGATTCTTCTGCAGTAGGTCCAATATCAACAAATCCCAATTGATTTGAATCAATAATTAGCTCTTTCGTAATATTTCCGCAAAGAACTATATGGTGATTCACCCAAAGAGATTGTGTATGTTTCCAGTGACGGTCGCTAAAACAACAATTTGTTTAGAAACAGAAAGTTCGCCATCTAATGGTGTAAGGAGATTCCAAGTGTAATGATATCCAAGTATACCCGACCAGCTATTTTGACCGCATCTACTCTAATAGTAGGAATGCTTGTGCTCTCGTCATTTTTTGCGCCCTATGCTTTGTTTCAAAGTTCTCAGGCACCAACTACCACTGACGAACAACAGATGGATTTTGCAATCTCTAACGGCATAACGCCTGAGGTACAGTGGAGTCGTATGACTGGAGGTTTGGTAGATTCATCTCCCAGCGTTGCTGATGTTGATGGTGATGGAGTTTTAGAAGTGCTTATCCGGTCGGACGACTATTACCTCTACTGCCTAGATGCTACCAATGGATTAGTTGAATGGAAATTCTTCTTTGGGTATACCAATGTTGGAACCTCACCATCGATAGCAGACGTTGATAACGACGGACAGCTTGAGGTAATTCTACCAGCAGGAACGCTCTATTGTATTGATGCCTCTCTTGGCACCGAAGAGTGGTCTACCCCGGGGAATGCACTGAGTTCTGTCTGCATTGCTGATGTTACTGGAGATGATAGACTTGAAGTTCTCGTTGTTGATGGCACAAGCAATGCAGTTCGGTGCATAAATAGTACTGGTGGCGAAGAGTGGTCGACACCGGATTTGGATTTCACTACTCACTCCTCACCAACTGCTGCTGATGTGGATGGCGATGACCAACTTGAAGTGTTGTGTGGTTCTTTGAACTACAACTTCTATTGCCTCAATGGTGATACTGGATTTACTGAGTGGAACTTCACAACAGCTGTATCTTCATCATACACTGCTGCAGTTGCAGATCTTGATGGGGACTCTGTCAAAGATGTCGTATTTGGAACAAACTATGGTCATGTCTATTGCTTGAATGGGACTATGGGTGGTCTCGAATGGGACTACAATGTTGGAGCATATGCCATCATGTCCACTCCGTGTATTGGTGATGCAGGAAGTGACAGGACACTTGATGTATTTGTGGGCACCCAGGACAACTACTTACACTGCATTGATGGTGTATCTGGCACTCAAAAGTGGATTAAAGGAGCAAGTGGTGATGTGGACGGGGATCCGTGTGTAGTGAACGTTGATGGAGATGATGTACTCGAGGTCTTTGTAGGTGCGGATGACTATGCCATGTATTGCGTTGACTCTGGGTCCGGCTCAACTGATTGGTATTATCAAGCAGCAGGCTTTATTGAGTCATCTCCTTACGTGGGAGACTTGGATGATGATGGGAGGATAGAGATTGTATTCGGGTCAAACGACCGAAATATCTACTGCTTAGAAGCTCCTGAACCAAGGGCATCTCATCCATGGACAGGTGTAGGCCCAAGAGGTGATCCCCAGCTCACCGGTTGTTTCCTGGATAATGACAGTGATCTCCTGACTGACAACTTCGAACTTTTTGCAGGAATGAACGAAAACATGGCTGACTCAGATGGGGATTCTGTAGATGATTATCTGGAGTTTGTCCTCGCGACTGATCCCCATGATGGAATGACTATATATCCCCACGTGGAGTGGTCAATCCCTGTAGAGTCATTTGTACCTAGTTCACCGGTTGTTGTGGATATCAATAATGACGGACAGTTGGACATCTTTGCAGCATTTTCTGCTCTATTGATGTGTATCGATGGTTCTTCATTGGAACAGTTATGGAATCACACCTATAGTCTTGGGATGATTGATACAATCATGGTTGAGGATGTGAACAACGATACCTTGCTAGAGGTACTTGCCGTGAGTGCGAATGTACTCTACTGTTACAGGGGTATTGATGGAATTCAACTTTGGAACTACACTGCACCTTACACATTGGATCAGGCTTCGTGTGTATGTGACACGGACTCAGATGGTGACCTTGAGATCGTATTTGCGTCAGCACACTCAAGTGACCTCCATCTATACTGCGTTGAAGGAAGTACTGGGAATCAGATATGGAACTTCACCACAGCAGGTCTGATAGCTTCTTCGCCCACCGCAGCAGACCTCAACCATGATGGGCAACTCGATATTGTATTTGGTGCATGGGATGACCGTGTATACTGTCTCAATGCTTCTGACGGTACCGAGCTTTGGCGATACACCGACATCAGTGACCCATCTGGCTATCCTCCTGTGATAGCAGATATCGATCTTGATGGTGAGTCCGAGGTCTTTGTTGGTGGATTTGATAATCGTGTCCATTGCATCAATGGTGCTAACGGGACAATGAAATGGCGATTTCTCACCAGTGACTACGCACTCTCCTCCGCCACAATCGTGGATGTAAACAATGACGGTGCTTTTGAGGCGATAGCACCATCTCGTGATGGAAATGTCTACTGCCTGAACGCTTCAGGGGACATGATATGGACCTACTATACGGACGGCAATATTCACTGTGGTGCATCGGTGGCAGATATCGACGGAGACAAGGATCTTGAGATACTTGTGACTTCTAGTGACGGTTATCTTCACTGTATAGATGGACCGAGTGGTTTGGCAGAATGGACATACTATCTTGGTGATTATGGGTGGGGCATTCCAACAGTAGTTGACTTTGATGGGGACAACGTACTTGAAATGATTGTTACTGTTGGATGGTCGGGTACAGGGATGATATACTGCCTGAGTGTAACGTCAGATTCATTCGGGTCCGACTATTATCCATGGCCTGGTATTGCACCTCTTGGGGACCCCCTACATAGAGGGCGATATATCGATACTGACCTTGACTTCCTCGTTGATGATTATGAGAGTGTAGCAGGTAGTGATGTTTTCTCATCTGATCCTGACACAGATCTACTTTCCGATTATCAGGAATACCTGCAGTCATCTGATCCCATGGTGGACTCTGTTCCACCGGGAGCAATAGAAGACCTTGCTATAAGTGACGTAACAAGGACCTCCCTTGTACTCAACTGGAACGCTCCTGGCGAGAATGGGGCTGCTGGAACGACTTCTTCCTACATAGTCAAGTGGTCAACCACTGGACCAATTACTGAGGAGAACTGGGACAGCGCGACGACCTATTCTCAGACATGGACGCCACTTGCACCAGACAATCCAGAGTCGCACCAAGTCACTGGTCTGTCAGGTGGTCATGAATACTGGTTTGCAATCCGTGCTCTTGATGAAGACAGCAACATTGGTGATATATCAAACAGTCCAGGAACCACAGTCATTGAAAACACTCTACCTGACACCATTGTTGATTTAGCTGTTGTTAACACTACAACGACTACTGCGACTCTGACTTGGACTGCACCTGGTGATGATGGAGCTTCAGGTACAGCCTCTGGATACGAAGTGCGATATTCACTGATTGGTTCAATCACGGACATGAATTGGGACTCAGCGGATATCTATACCCAGTCCTGGACTCCTCTTTCTGGAGGATCTGCTGAAACCAAGAACTTGGCAGGACTAGACATTGACACAACATACTGGTTTGCAATCAAGGCGTATGATTATGTAGACAATTATGGTCTAGTATCAAACAGTCCCGAGGCTCAGACCAAGGAGGCAGAAGCACCCGATGCTATAGCAGACTTGAGTGCTTCCAACATCTTCACAACGTGGGTCACACTTACATGGACTGCACCGGGTGATGACCAAGACACCGGAACAGCTGATGGATACATCCTCAAGTACTCAACAACAGGACCAATCTCAGAGGCAAATTGGGACTCAGCAATTATATACGAGCAGGCTTGGACTCCTTCATCTCCTGGAACTATAGAATCAATGACTATTACTGGATTCACCCCTGATACCAACTACTGGTTTGCAATTGTGGCATTCGACGAGGTACCCAACTATGGTGAGCTCTCTAATGTCCTTTCAGTCACCACACTAGAAGGTACACCTCCCAATGCAATAACTGACTTGGTTGTAATTGGACAGAACAGCACTTCAATTGTACTCTCTTGGACTGCTCCAGGTGATGATGGTGCTTCAGGTTCAGTTTCTGGTTACTTGGTAAAGTATTCATCTGAAGGTCCAATCACTGCTCAAAACTGGAATACAATTGACTCATCTATCGAGTTCTCAGACCCCTTAGCAGCTGGGGAAACGGAAATCCGGACTATCAGCGGTCTGACTGAAAACACATCCTACTGGATTGCTATGATGGCATTTGATGAGGTACCTAACCTGAGTAATCTATCCAATCTCGTATATGGACATACAACATCTATAGATACAACATCTACTGAAACTGTTGTTCCACTACCATTCGAGAGTGGACTTCTGATTGGCATTTTTATAGGTGCTACCGTAATCGTTCTATCACTAGGACTTGTGGTTCTACTCAAAAGGAGAAAGTCATGAACCTGTAGATTACACTGGCTTGGAACCTCTCTTCCAAGCCTCCACTTTCTTTTCATTGTTCACAATACGAGCACCCATGATACAGAAGAAAATAACAAGTCCAATGAGAGTATACCCGAGAATAGTTATCCATGGCTCCTCTATAGGCACTACGTCTTGGAGAAGGGGTGTGATTTGATTAGAGGATTCAGCGTCAACTCTTGGTATTTGCGAGTCTACATTCACAATCTCAACCACGCATTATCTTTAGCCAAATACCTATGATTTCATAGCTTCCTTTTCACGATTTCGCAGAGGATTTGAAAACCGATCAATACCAATACAGAATGAACATCACTAAGACCAAACATATATTGAGTCCGCTTTGATTTATCCTGATAACGCATTTGATGAGTGGATAGTAATGGACAATGAAAGCAGATGTTACCTTTTGAGTTGCAGTTTTGGCGTTATTCTATTTGTTGCGACGATTCTTATTATTCTCGGATCATGGTAGACAGTCAGTGTCCATCAGAATCTAGTAGGAACTCTCTAAGACAGCTCTTACAGTGAACCCAAGATTCTGTTATGTTGTAGATTCACACAATAGTAAATTTCTGTTACCAGACTGCGCCTCCGAGATCGCAGATAGCGAATGTGATCACATCTTCGGTCATTCCATTATCGATGTAGTCATCTAGCCACAAAGGTTCTGTACCAAATGGTGTATCCCATGTCGGATCAACGAAACACCATGTGTGCGAGGGATAATAGGGATCGTTCGATCCCAAACGCCATAGACCTGTACTGGGATAGGCTGCCTCGAAGGCCACTGTGTCCTCTATGTGAACTAAGAGTGCAGAATGATAAAGCTCGCCATAATCTCTATGGTCGTCATCATGGATTAAGCACAAAATGGTCTCATAGTATACGTCAATCAAAGAGTCAACATAATAATCTCGCTCCAAGTATGCCGCACAGAGCATGGCTTGGTCCTCACAGTCCCCCATCTTTCTGAATGCAGTTTCAACGGGGTGCTTAGGATAGTCCCATTCTGGTGAAGATTGCATGTAGGTGATGTCGTTGTCCCACTCATATTCGATGTTATCTATACAGTCTTGGACTATCTTGTCTATACCGTAGATCTCAGCTCCCGTTCCTGTGAAATGCCAACTCCACCTGTATGGAAAGTGGTCCCAGACATCATTTCTTGCGTGGGCCATGACCTTCATCGCATCATCGGCGAGGGTCATTGTATCGCTACCTAGCAACAGGGCTGGGGCGAGGGTGTTTGATATATCACTGAATGCATCATACTGCCCTGATGCATGTAGTACAAGATTCCTGCAAAACTTTCCATATTGAATGTTCCACTCCTTATTACTAGAAGCTTGGTCGAGATACGCTTGCAGATGAACACGACGTGTTGCATCACCCCAGCTACTCATCTGAAGGGGTAAGATCTGATTCTGAATATAGTTGCATAAGGTCGTATATGACGCATTCAAAATATTGTAGTCATCGAGAAGGTCGTTATATGAAGTGTATAGCAGGTCGTACTCTGATACAGTGAAATTGTAGTCCTCCTCAAGATCATCATAGGATGTCTGTAAGTCATCAAACAACGTCTGTAAATCAACGTAATTCCCCTGCAATAGATTATACGAAAGCAGTAGGTTTTCATATTGAGTTGTTAGATTTTCATAGTCCTCCATCAGGCTATCGAATTGCCCTTGGAGTGTGGCATATCTCTGGTTACTATCCATATACAAAAAACCAACAGTACCAATACCACCTGCAGCCACAACTATGACTGCAATGACCCCGACTGTAGAAACTGTTCTCTCCATCATTCATTACCTCAAAGTATCTCCACTTTTACGATTCTCCCACACACAGTAGAATCCAATATTTCATGGATGAATTACGATATAATAATTGCTTCTTTTTGATAGATTGCCAGATATGAAGTAACATTCAAATCTCAGGATAGAACCCAATCTTTGGGGAAACGATATGACTACGGGTACGCCACAACAATTCAATCCTCCAGAACATGGTCTGCTGCCGGGGGAACATGTTATCTGGAGTCGCCCTGCTGGTGTCAGTTTCATTACTAAGTGGTGTGGGGGATGTCTGCCCCTGCTTGCAGTGATTCCCGGACTTGTCATGTTTGCTCTCTTTGGGACACTAATTGGCTCAACTTTTCTCCTACTACTACTTACTGGTTTCATCTTAACTATTAGGAGATTTTGGACAGAACGTAGAACAATGTACTATATCACTTCAGAAAGGGTCATTCTTGTCATTGGTGGTCAGATTGTCCAAGCAATTCTCTTAGATCATCTAGAAGGAATGCCTAGCCATGAGATCTTAGAGATTAAGGTGACCTCCTATGAAAATGCTAGTCCAATGCATTCAGTACGAATTATTGATCCAAGAGCATCACTGTCATTCAAACTCAAAGAAATAGACGAAGATACTGCTGAAGTGTTTAGGAAAATCGGAGAAGTCATTGAATGTACTAGTTGTGGTTACAAGAACGCGGGAGTGCGTCCACATTGCAAGAACTGCGGCAAGGTCCTATGAATGTCTAGATGTTAGTTCATCACACCATCCGCTCAAAACCTCTTGCCATAATACTCCAATAATCAGAGGCTTCATCTTTAACTTTAGCAACATCATCCTTTGCAGGCCCTATCCAATCAAATGAATTCCCCATTGTCCAGGAAAGGTCTTGGTGTTTAATGACTTCCCGGTTTGTAGCCCACGAGATGATTTCCACAGTGCGAAGATACCGCTCTAAATCCATCTTGATTAACGGTGCTGTGATTTCATTCTCTATCGCTTGTTTGTTGTATAGTAGATGAGTGCATATCTCATGTGAAACAACGGTGGCAATCTTTAGAGGATCAGTGTGAGCATAGAATCCATCTCTCTCAGCGAGGAGTGATGTTCCCTGCGTGACAGTTGTATCAATAAGTTCGACATTGAAATGAGGATATGGAAACTCGATTTGAGTTCGTTTCTCCCACCAGTCAATCCAATCGAATGTGGAGAAATAGTCTAACCGTAGAACCTGAGCAACTTCTTCTAGGGCGGATTCGATGCCTTTCCACTTCTGTGTGAATGTTCTTTCATATCCACTCTTGATTGCCTCGATGAAGTCGGCTATAATATCTGGCCATGGATCTGGTGGGTCTCCTGAAAATCCTACATACTGTTCGAATGCTTTCTTTGGGATGTATTGTTGAACAAATTCCTCCTTCTCTGGGAACCGACTGATTACGTCTAGAGGGTCATCAGTACTCAACATGTCAAGTACATACAACAATGAGTCAAGATTATCTTCAGCAAGATATGCGGGTATCTGATAGAGTAAAGCAAACCAAGTAGATGAGCTTACACCTTCAATCTTGTGGAACTCTTGTGTAAATCTTGAACGTATATCACATTGCACCCACGCCTCATATTCTTCTCTATACAAAGGATTGACCATATCTTGAAATCTTCCTACACCAACTCCCACTAGTGTATGCTGAAGCAGATTAGGAACGAGTGAAACTGACACTAGAACAGGCTTCTTCATACGAATCAAAACTCCTTATCATTCTCTGTAAAGAAAATCTTCACCACAGCTCTTACATTGTACAATCTTGTCCTCTGAGATATCCTCTTCTGAATACTTGCGATTCTTTCCACAGAACGGACAGACACCGCTATCTAGGATTCGAACTCTGTGACGACCCTTTGGAACGATTATCACTTTGCACTTCTTGCATCTAAACCCGACAACTGAGGAACACCTCACCCATGAAATGCCGAGGGCTTCATTACCTGTGCATCCGTGTGTAGGAACATTGGTATTCCAATAGATTCCACTGCCACTCACAATATACCCTGCGTACAGAGGTTCATTACAATATGGGCAGTT
>JAEOST010000519.1 GCA_016840245.1 Candidatus Thorarchaeota archaeon | reverse complement strand
CCAATCATGAGAAGTGGCTTGCGACCATGCACATCAGAAACTCCACCCCAGTATCTTGCAAGGAGAAAGCGGGTTCCCATGAAAGCAGCCATCATGACACCAAAGATGAAAGAGAACTCGGCCACAATAGCTTCTGGAACTATATAGTCAGGACCAGGTGGTTGAGTGAGACCACCCTCTAATGCAATGAGATAGAAGGATAGTGATGGAGCAATCATTCCAAATCCTAGCGTGACAAGAAATGCATCAAGAATGAGTACCAGCACACGCGGATTTGTATATAGTCGACGTCGGGGTGCTTCAGGTACCTCATCTATCAATCGACTATTCTCCGCAAGTGCAGCGGCATCTGTATTGGTCTAATATAGGTGCGGATAGGTACTGTGAGTTTAGGTTCACTCTACGCTAATGCTGCCCCGCATTCAGGACAAAACTTTGATGCCGTTCCTATATCTGCCTTGCAGTCGGGACAATGTCCAACTAATGTTGTGAACATGGGAACAAGAGATTCCCGGACCCCTTCATCTAGGAGCTGCCGAGACCATATCTCATCAATCCCTTTCTTGAATATCTTCATTGATTCTGGATTTTGGAATTCGTTACCTGCAATTCTTACTTTCTCATAGGAGGTCTTGAAGGCAGGATTGTCCTTCATCAATTTCTTTACTGTCTTCTGAATTATTGAATCCAAATCACCGTCAAGTAGTTCATGTTCATATGGAAGCACAAATCGATCTTCTGGCATGATGATTGGAGTGAGAAGTACAGGAGGCCCTCTATTATAGGTGACAACATATGTTTTAACATTCAACTGTGTTAGTGGTGCGAGACCCTTGATAGAGCTGTTTTCGAAAGTAAGATGCTGAATTAGACTCAGTTCATGACGCAGTTGTTCAATCCTAACACCAATGGCATTCTCCATTCTAGTAACGGAATCAGTCACATTTTTCTGTAATTCCTCAAATTCGACCTTCTTCTGGTCAATCTCTTCCTTGAGGTCTGAGAGCTTTTGCATCTGATCAGAGATTTGTTCCTCAGTAGAAGATTCCTCTTGTGAGATTTGCTCCTGAAGATCCTCATCAAGATCAAGTGCCTTCTGAAGTGATATGTCTGCTAGGTCATCCATCTTGTCAGCAACGTCATCAAAGCTGGATTGGATATCTCGGATATCATCCATGAGCATCTTGTACCTCTCAACTGCATCTTTGATATCCATTCCACCTGGAGCCATATCTGCTCGAAGTGTCTTGGTCTGCTCAATTGCACTAGCAAAGAATCGCTCTATCTCTACTAATTCTCGACCAAATTGAGTTACTATTATCTTCTCATCTTTTTTCCGTCGGTCTCTCAAGCGATAGGTTTTCTCAGACAGTCGTTCCTTGTATCGATCAACCTTGATGTCAGAATTACTCTGTAATGCTTCATAACGACGCTCAATTCGACCCAAATCAGATGCTATTACGTTGTCGAGTTTACGTAGCTGGTCAGTAAGCCGGTCTTGTGATATCTGCTGCAACTCCTCCATGTTGGTGAGTCGTTTTTCAGCATCCTCTACAATGCATTGAAACTCTTCGCTTGTTGTGAGTGCGATTTGTGAGTCAACTTTCATATCAATAGATAGTAACTCCGTGGCGGGTTCCAGGGTTGCATAGTCCCTACCATAACGAGTGAACACATCAGGTTCACGTAGGTTGTGAATATGGTGGCTTTCTGTGTCAACTTCCTTCACCAAGGGAAGTGCCTTTTCTACGGCATCGGGTATATCCTTAGCCTCAACAATATCCTTGGTTAGGATTCGACGAACAGGCCCGATGGCTTTTGTTTCACTTACATCAATCTTGATTGAGTCATCACCGATACTTGAAAGCACAATCGATTTAGTGTCAGAAACTTGCACTATCCAGAATGGAATGGAAACAGGCGTCAGATGTTTGATCTTTGCTTTTGCCTTTCGTTTCGATTCAGCTAAGATGAAAGCCATGGCAAGTCCAATCTCATCGGACTCAGCAATAATTGTGGCACCTTTTTTTCTATGAACGAATTCAAGAGCAATACGTCTGACCATGACTGTGTCCACCTGGATACTAAAAGAACCCTGTTTCTATGGTTAATTACTATTATTGTGTTGTCCTTAAGCGCCATCACCATCTGTGATGAATGCAGTCAGGGAAGGATTTATCTCTGTAAAATCTCGCGGCTATACGATTTCCGTCTCTTACTCTGGAGTAATTGATGGGGACAAAACGAACCATCTCAAGAAGAGAATAATCATGCCAAACCCAATGAATCCCCTCATCGTCCAATCTGATAAGTCAGTACTTCTAGAAGTAGACAATCCACGCTACGAAGAAGCCCGAGACTCGTTGGCGCGTTTTGCAGAACTAGTGAAGAGTCCTGAGTATGTCCATACTTATCGCGTCACTCCACTGAGTCTCTGGAATGCTGCAGCGATGGGTATGAATCCACGACAAGTGATGGATTCTCTCGAGGAATTTGCTAAATATCCAATCCCAGGAAATATCTCAAGAGAAATCATTGATTACATGAGCAGATTTGGCCAGTTGTCACTTGTAAAGGAAGGTACAAGCATCGTCCTTGAATGTATGGATGAAGACTTGGCAGAGGAGATTTGGCAACAAAAGAAAGTGCGTGAATTCATTGAGGAACGTATAGATGAAAGATCATTCCTCATTGATGCAAGACAGAGAGGATTTCTGAAACACGCTCTCATAGAGATTGGTCATCCAGTAGAAGACCTAGCAGGTTATGTAGAAGGCGAGGCTTTACATTTTGAAATCAGAGAAACAACTCTTGAGGGTAGAAAATGGGGTCTCAGGGGTTATCAAAATGAAGCTGTCGCAACATTCCACGCCGGTGGAGGTGTGAAAGGTGGCTCAGGTGTCGTGGTCTTGCCTTGCGGGGCAGGTAAGACAATGGTTGGCATAGGAGTCATGGAGAAATTACAGACTTCAACTATCATCCTCTGTCCAAATGTCGTTGCAGTTCGTCAATGGATAGCTGAAATACTAGACAAGACCTCGATTACACCAGATCTAATAGGTGAATATACTGGAGATAGTAAACTTGTCAGACCAATCACTGTGGCTACTTATCAGATTTTGACATGGAGAAGATCACGGGATGACGAGTTTGAGCACTTTGGGATATTCGAAGAAAGAAATTGGGGTCTCATCATCTATGATGAGGTTCATCTGCTACCAGCTCCTGTCTTTAGGGCGACCGCAACAATCCAGGCGACAAGACGTCTTGGTCTTACAGCTACCCTTGTGAGAGAGGACGAGCGGGAAGAGGATGTATTCAGTCTCATTGGCCCAAAGAGATTCGATATGCCATGGAAACTGCTTGAGGACCAAGGATGGATTGCCACAGCAATCTGCTATGAAATCAGAATCGATCTACCAGACACGCTGCGTAGAAAATACGCTTTGGCTGAAGACCGGAAGAAGTACAGAATCGCCGCAGAGAATCCAATCAAATTGGAACTGATTAAGGAATTGGTTGAATACCATGAGAAGGATAACATGCTCATTATTGGGATGTATCTGGATCAACTAAAGATCATTGCAGATGATTTACAGGCACCGCTGATCACCGGAAAGACTCACAATAGAGAT
>JAEOST010000055.1 GCA_016840245.1 Candidatus Thorarchaeota archaeon | reverse complement strand
TGTGTATTCATAGTGCACTAAAAAGAATGAGATTAAACAAGGACAGGGATATGATCTTCATGACATTCTTCTTGAAACTAACTAGGTGAATGAAAAGTGAGATACCTAAAAACCACGAAAGAAAACTGTTTCAAGTTCCTAGAAAAGCTTCAAGAGCTAGGAACTTTGTATGCACCTCAGAGTATCTCTGAGAAGTTCTTTGATTTCTTACCTGTTGAAGATCCAAGAAACGTGGTGTTTGATTACAATAGGACAATACGTCCGCCACGCCGTTTCTTCTTTCCTGAAAGGGAATCAATGTTCACATATGATTCAGAACAAGTTGCACTCACTGAGATTCCTCTGAAGGAAGAGAAGATAATAATATTCGGCGTTCACCCATGTGATATTGTGGGACTTCGCATTGTAGACTCGGAGTTTATTGACTCTCAACCGGACGCGTACTATGTCAGACGCCGTAAGAAGGGAATAATCATTGGCCTTTCATGTCTCCCTGATCAGCACTGCTTCTGTAATGTACGTAGACTGGAGTTTGTTGATGCAGGATTCGATCTCTTCTTTCATGAGATACCAGATGGTTTCGTTGTTCGAGTAGGTACGATAGTGGGTCACAAGCTTGTTGACCCCTATGAGAATATACTCTTTGAAGAAGTGACGAAGAAGGATACGAAACAACTAGCAGACTTTGAGACTAAGAGATCAAAGATGTTCAAATTCCAAGGTAACTGGGACAATCTCAGGTATATGATGGAGTTGAGAATGGACCATCCTATGTATGATGTTGAGAGTGAGAAATGCGTAGGGTGTGGTAATTGTACACTCACATGTCCAACGTGTAGATGCTATGATGTAAGAGATGTTCCAAATCCGGATAGTCTGACAGGATCTCGGATACGAATCTGGGATTCATGTCAATTCAGAACGCATGGGCTTGTGGCAGGTCCTCACAACTTCAGAGATACAAAGAGAGACCGATTTGTCAATAGATATCACTGCAAGAATGCATACTGTCCTGAAACAACTACATCATACTGTGTAGGATGTGGACGATGTACGTATTTTTGCCCCGCAGGCATAGATTTTCCGCGCAATCTTCAAGAAATTAGGAGAGGGTTAGATGAACGTTACATATCACCAACACGATGATGAACTAGACAACATTTACGACACTCACAACTGTCGCCTATTGAGGAAATATAATCTCACAGAGCATGAGGCGCTCTTTCTGTTTAGGTTTGAAGATTCAGAAGAAGCTCAGAATTGGAGATTCAAACCCGGGCAGTTTGTACAGGTATCACTACCTGGTTTCGGAGAGGTCCCGATTTCCATTTGCTCTTCTGCCAGACGTGTAGGTTTCTTCGAACTTTGCATTAGAAATGCAGGTCGCGTAACATCACAGATTCACAAGCTTGAACCTGGTGCGTTCGTTGGAATTCGGGGACCCTATGGAAACGGATTTCCAATGGAACAATTCCATGATAAGGATCTGCTGTGTGTTGCAGCAGGATTAGGAATGGCACCACTCAGGTCAGTCTTCCTCTATGCTATGGATAACCGATGGCAATTTGGAAATATTACGATAATCAATAGTGCCAAGTATGGCAAAGAACTACTCTTTCAGAAAGAACTGGAAGCTATGAAGGATATAGCAATTGCTGAGAGTATTTCAATAGTCCAAACCGCAACTCGAGACCCTAACTTTGAAGGGCTTCATGGTCGTTCCACCGAACACATGGACAAAGCAAATGTGGATCCAAAGAATTGTAGTGTTGCTCTATGTGGACCTCCGAAGATGTATCGGGGCATGTTTGATCTACTTATTGAGAATGGATATGATCCTCGGTATATCTTTGTTACACTGGAACGTAGAATGAAATGTGGTGTTGGGAAGTGTGGGCATTGTAACATAGGCACATCTACATCTTGGAAGTATGTATGTAAAGATGGTCCTGTTTTTGATTACTATGCAATCACAAGTATTCCAGGGTTGATCTAACATGAGTACAGCCACTGCATCAGAAAAGCATGTAAAGAAACTAAAAGTAGGGGTCTATGCACTTACTTCATGCTATGGATGTCAATTGGTTCTAGCAGCAGCTAATGAATTGTTTTCACTCTCAACGAACATCGATTTTGAGGTCTTCTCTCTGCTCTCTAGTGATAGCTCAATGCATGAAAAGGTAGACCTTGCCCTAGTAGAGGGATCAGTTTCGACGGAGCAGGATTTGGCTGAGCTCAAGATGATACGAGAAAATTCAACCACTTTGGTAGCTCTCGGTTCTTGTGCTGCCTGTGGGGGAGTGCAGAGTTGGTCCGAGGGCGATATGAGTATTGATGAGTTGCACTCAATTGTCTATCAAGATCATCCATTGGATATAAAACCAATTCTAGCGAAGCCGATACGTCACTATGTAGAGGTTGATTTTTCAATACCTGGGTGTCCTCCTGAGAAAGAGGATATTGTGCGCTTTCTGTCGAGCTTTGTAATTGGTACAATGCCTGAAGCATTAGAGTCCCCTGTCTGTGCAGACTGCAGACTTGCAGGGAATCCATGTATACTGTTAGAGAAGGGGGAGCCATGTCTGGGACCTGTAACTGTTGGAGGTTGTGGCGCTCGATGTATAACCTTTGGTGTGCCTTGTGTTGGTTGTAGGGGGCCAGTACCATATGACAACGCTTGGTTTGATGCATTGGCTCGAATATTCAAGGAGCTGGGATTCAAGAAAGAGTATATTCGCATGAGAATGAAAATATTTGGAGCGCATGACCCTCACCTCGAAGAAATGCTGGAGAGAGTCTTTGGGGGTGAAGACTAGATGGCTGAAGCAGATACAAAGAAGTCAACTGGTAATACGAAAAGGAAATCGAAGAAGAAGAGGATTGAAACTGCAATCTCTATAGACCACATCGCACGAATTGAGGGGAAAGCGGGAATTGAGGTTATCTATGACAAGACATCCGTCGATCCTGTCAAGGTCCGCGTTTTCGAGGGGCCAAGATATTTCGAAGCAATAGTCATAGGAAAACCATTGGATGAGGCTGTAGCAGTGTGTTCAAGAATTTGTTCCTTTTGTGCTGCAGCGCATAAGGTAACCGCTGTTCAAGCAGCTGAGAATGCCATTGGTATCACACCATCATATCAGACATTGAAGCTTAGGGAGCTGTTATATCTAGGAGACATCGTTGAGAGCCATGCACTGCATCTATTCCTTCTCGCCCTCCCAGATTACTTGGGTTATCCAGATGCAATTTCAATGGGTTCAGATTTCAAGAATCTCCTCGATGCAGGACTTGCACTCAAAGATATTGGAGCAGACATACAGACCGTTATCGGATCACGATTCATCCACCAAGAGAACGTGCTCATTGGAGGGTTTGGAAAGCTACCCGAAGAGAGGTCGCTCATATCACTCCGTCAAAGACTGAAGTCACTCCATAATGAGGCAGAGGAGGCTCTTGAGAATCTAGTGGCACATAGGAACTGGCCTGAACTCAGTGCGAAACGTCAACATCTGGCACTGAAACCGTATGATGATACATACACAATGTTGGGAGATGTAGTAAAGGTCACTGATGATTCAGATTTCTGTGCTGAAGCATATAGAATGAAAATCCGTGAAAAGGTTGTGAGCCACTCTTTTGCAAAACACTGCGAATACAAGAAGAAACCGTTCATGACTGGTGCACTATCCCGATACACATTGTTTGGAGATGGAATGACTCCACATGCAAAGGAACTTGCAAGATTGTACAGACATCATCTTGATTCAACTAATCCGATGGCTAACAATGTAGCTCAGGCCCTCGAGATTGTTCATTACGTTCATCGCGCCGATGAGATAATCGCAGAGCTTGTTGAGTCATATAATCCGAACGAGAGTCGTATCAAACCGAGTGTAACTCATGCTGACATGGGAACGTCCATGAGCGAAGCACCAAGGGGACTGTTAGCATATACGTTTTCAGTTGGCAAGAATGGTCTTGTTGAATCAGCTGATATCATCACTCCTACAACAATGTTCCTCGCAATGATTGAGGAGGATCTACAGCGACTGACTCAGAGTCTTTTGAAGAGTGGGAATGATGATGAACAGATGATTTGTAGCAAGCTAGAGACTGTAGTTAGGTCATATGATCCCTGTATCTCGTGTAGTGTTCACTTGTGTGATGTTGAAAGTAGGTGAACAAAATCATGGAACATGAACAGAGAATCACCAGTAATCATACGAATCCTCTTCAAGATTATCATAATATCGGACCAAATCAGCCATCTTGTTGCACTGAAGTCAGCGAGGTGGGCGGTTCATGTCTTTCGTTTCTAACTAACAGAGGGAAGATGACAATGGATAGTACGGTCGAGATTTTCCATTCGAAATCCAATGGAGATTATGTCTTGACAAAGGGACAATTGAGGAGTACCTGTACTACTACACACTGTTTTCGTAAGGAAGACTGTGTAGTCAGTTCCGATTCCATCTTCCCTCTGACCATATTAAATCTTCAGAAAATCAAAACTATGATCCACAAAAAGAATATCGCAATGGAGGAAGTATTTTGAAACCAATCAAAGTTCTTGTTGTCCAGTTCAATGCTGAAGACACCTTCAGTGAGAATCTTGACAAGGCATCAGTCTGTCTGAGTAGAATCGAACATCTAGATTTTGCGTTAATCGGTGGTGAGTACTCTCCTGAGGAGGAAAGCAATTCAGATTCACAATCTCTTCTGTGCGATTTAGCACAGTCTTTCAATTGTAATATTGTTGCACCCATCAACAATAACAATAGCTGTGTTCCCGGGATTGCATTCGGAAGGGGGGCAATGCATGTTTTCAATCGAAGGGGTGAGGTTGTTGCTATCCAAGATCAGCAATATTACCACTGGACTCCATGGTTCAGCCCATTGACTGGAGTTAGAGTTTTTAATTTTGATGATGTCAAAATCGGACTAATTCGAGACACAGACATCATGTTTCCCGAGTACACCAAACAACTTCAGGATGCAGACCTAGTATTCTTCTCGACTATTGCATTTGATGATCAATCTCTGGATATAGCCAAAGTTCGTGCACTAGATGGTCAGTTCTATCTAGCAATGGCGCCATTTCTGGGAGAGTCATGTGGAATGGACTCCACAGATATTACCGCAGTCATTTCGCCAGAGTTTACATTCATTGCAGGTACTGCTATGCCAAAATGTGCTCATGTGCAACATAAGAGGTTGGATGACAATTGCATCCAAGCTGAATTGGATATTGATTATATTCGAAGAGTAAAATACGAGTATCCTGTATACAAACTTCCTCAGTCCGAATGGGTAAAACATGCAACTGGATAATGACAGAGATCATTCGAAGGCTAACGCTTTGGTGATTCAAATCTTGTCCAATGTAGGCGTGTAGAGCCACATTTAGGACATGAACTCTTGTCGGATGATGTCAAATCAACCCAATCTCCACAGTCGATACATTCTAGCCCTCCAGTTCCATCTCCAAGAACATATCTGCCACCTTCAATACGCAACACACACCCCTGCACAAGAGCTTTGGCAATCTTACTGCGAGCTGAAGACAATATTCTGTTGAAGGTTGGTTGACTTACGTGCATGATAGCACTAGCCTCTCTCTGGTTCATACCCTCAAAATCTGCTAGCTTCACTGTTTCAAACTCATCAAGAGTTATGAGAATCTCCTCAAGCTCTACCGCTGGAACGCCTGCTGGTTTGAACACGGATACTGGTGGTTCATCAGATACTGTTCTCCACCGTTTTCGTCGAGGCATGTGTTGAAATAAATCATGATTCAAAAAAGAGTTGTGATGTAGTACTTCTCTCAATGCCATACCAATGAGTTTAAATGAATCCTGATTCAATATAATAGTGAATCCTGATTCATTAAGATAGGGTGTAAAAATGACGAAAATATGTGTAACTGCATCAGGTCCAGACCTTGATGCGGCAGTGAATCCCCGATTTGGAAGATGCCAGTATTTCATTATTGTAGACTCTGACACTATGCAATTTGATGCGATATCAAATGATGCTGCAATGGCATCTGGTGGTGCAGGTATCAGAGCAGCACAGACTGTGTCTTCAACAGGAGCAGAGGTTGTTATTACTGGAAGTGTGGGCCCAAATGCGTATCCCGCATTGGAGAGTGCCGGTATTGAAATCATGACTGGCGCGTCGGGCTCAGTGAGATCAGCTGTCGAAGAGTTCCTAAAAGGATCGCTATCAAGTATCAAGACACCAGGAGCTGCTCACCTTGGTATGAGCGGTACGGGCATGGGTGGTGGTGGCGGTATGGGTATGGGCAGAGGCGGCGGTATGGGCCGTGGTGGTGGTGGTGGTCGCGGTCAAGGTGGTGGCGGCCGTGGTCAAGGTGGCGGTGGCCGAGGTCGTGGCCGTGGAAGAGGAAGGTGCTGGTCAGACTGAATTGCAGAGTACTGATTCCAACTAAGGAATCTGAAGGATTGACCATAGCCGAACACTTTGGACGAGCACCGTATCTCGCAGTTATTGACCTCAGTGCCGATGGAAGTGTTATTGAGAAAGAGGTATTTCGGAATGAGGGTGAACATAGAGGGGGTAGTGGCCATACACACATCAATGTGCTCGAATATAGACCAGATGTTGTGATTGTACGTGGTATGGGACCTCGGGGTCTCAGGAACTTTGAGGAGCAAAATATAGCGGTCGTGAAAGCTCTCAGTGATTCTGTAGATAATGAATTACGTGCCTTCATCAGAGGGGACCTCAAGAATATTGAAGAAGGCTGTTCAGACGCTCATCATAAATAGAAATGGATGTTGTT
>JAEOST010000518.1 GCA_016840245.1 Candidatus Thorarchaeota archaeon | reverse complement strand
CACAATGAGGTGAATGGACTAACCATCGCATTGTCAGAGAATTCATCTGGAGTCATTTCCAACAACGTGATTTGGAATAGCGGACGATATCCAATTGAGTCATATGAATCTCTAAGTAATGTGAATATCACTGGGAATAAGTTCTATCTTTGTGGATACTATCAGATGGAATTTTCTGGAAACAATAATCGTATCATTGGAAATGAATTTTTCTTAATCAATCCCTACGACTCGGGAAGTGGTAATGTCTGGGACGATGGGATTGGGACTGGTAACTATTGGTCTTTCTACTTTGGGACGGGAGTCAAATCAATCCCAGGTAGTGCTGGGAGTATCGATCATTTTCCACTACCCATTATGTATCTGATTCAATTAGATGATTTGATTATCGACGAGAATGAAACAGGAATAGAGCTAGAGTGGCACGCCTATGCTCTCCATCCTATTGAGTATGAGATTCTCCTTGATGGTCAGGTTGTAGAGTCCTCTGAGTGGGATGGGACAAATGTTTCGTATATCCTAGGTTCTCTCTCTCCCGGTTCGTATGAGATTGTACTTCGTATAACAATTCAGTTTGAGATAACATTTGAAGATAGTGTACTCATAACAGTCAATGAAGATTCTACTATTACAACAATGTCAACACCTACGTTCACAGAACCCATCACCTCTACTTCGACCACTTCCTCGACTCAGACAGTGACTTCAACTACTACCGTACATTCTATATCTAGTATTTCTACTTCAACAGAACCAACTTCAACCACCAGTACGATTCCACACGTTGATTCTACACTAGTAGTAATAGTGATGATTGGTGGACTATTAGTTGTCATCATTGTTGTGTTAATTGTGCGGAAGAGATGACCTGACCATCAACTTCAATGTGATTTTCTATTTCACGGAGAGTTCCTGTTTATTACCAAAAGAAAACAAGAAGACCTAGTTGTCTCAAAAAAAGGAAAAAGGGAGGGTTGCGATTTTCATCAACAACCTTCTCTCTTATGTTTACTTACTATGATTTACGCTTGTACAGTACAACGACTACTGCAATCACTGCAATCGCGACTCCAATTCCCACAATGGCAAGAGTGTAATCATCTCCTGCTGGAGGTGGTGTCGTGACTCCTGTTGCTTCCAACCCGAAGACGATAGCGAGCAGGTTTGCATTCTGCGTAGTGCCAGCAAAGGGACTGCTTGGTAGCATTGGATTGGTCACACTGTTGGGCCAGTTAGTCCAGTATGTGGTACTGTAGATTTGCCAGTCAGCATGTCCTGCTAATGGTATAACCGGCATTTCTTCACCAAGAATCGTTTGCAGCTCATTAGCTACAGCCCATTGTGCAGCAGAGCCAGCAGGGTGGAGATCAAGTTCTTCGATACCGTCAACGAAATCTTGGTTATACCATCCACCTAGAGGAGCATGCACTCCTCCACCTGCGCCAGCGCTCTCAGGTGAGAACATCTGGAAGTAGCGCTCATACATGTTCATGTTTATTTGACCAGACATGACCATGTTAGCAAGATCGAAATTGTAATTATTCATTCTTACCTGAACAGTACCCCAACCGCTAATGAACTCAACTTGCGTTGAAATACTTAGCTCGCTGGAGAATGCCTGAGCTGCCACTTGGTCCATAGCATTGACGTCTGTCCAACCCATGAAGTCAAGGATTGCATACGGCGCTGTTGTGTTGGTTGCTTGGTTCCATTCTTGGAGTGGATAGTGCTGGATGGGATCACTGGGTGTGACTCCTTCCTTAGTCCACCATACTCCATCTTCAAGGACACAGTATGTTTCAAGAATATCAATCGCTGCGTCTGGGTCGTACTCAATTGCATATTCTGCTTCAAGTGTTTCGTTCAATAATGCTCTGGCTGATTCATCGTCTGCAGGAATCAGAAACGGACTGGGATCCTTCAAGTAACCACTGGAAACAGCGCTCATATCAGAGTAGTTCAATACCATGGCCATAGCCTTGTGGAGCCAGCTCTGATTCAGCGGGTAGTTCTTGTGGTTTGGAACAAGCATTACTGGTGACTTGTCTGGGAAGAATGGCAGGTCATCGAAGTAGGTCACTATGTTCGGGTAGTCTACCTTGACTTCAGACAGTCCTGCAAGATAATTACCGTCCCAATCAAGATCTCCACCTTCCATGGCAAGAAGTGCAAGTTCGTTGCTTGCATATGATGTGTACCCGAAGTAGTTTGGCGCGGGTAGTCTACCGAAATCGGTATCATCTACGCCCCACCAGTTCGCGTTAACCTTCCCAATCGTGCTTGAGCCGTCATGGAAGTATGGTAGGTACATGCCAGAGGCAACTCTCCATTTGGCTGGTACCATTGTTGTGTCTTGCCAGTCATTGGTGAATCCTAAAAGGTCACCATCATATGTTGCATTGATGTCTGACCATACTGCTTCGGGGAATATGAGAAAGCCGTAAGTCAGTTGGCGAAAGACTTCACTGCTGCCTTCATATGCTGGAAGAATGTTTACATTCAATACTGTATCACTTACTTTATCGAAGGCTGTGCTGATGTTTCCGACTCTCTGGATTAGAGAACCGAGTTGACCCGTTTGCTGCATTATTTCGAATGAGTAGATGACATCATCAGTTGTTATGGGTGTAGTATTCGTAACGAGGCTACTACCTAGTGAAGTCCAGTGAAGACCGCTTCTCAGCGTTATCACTATAGTATCATCACCATCCCACACGATGCTCTCACCTAGCCAGTCAATGATTTCTCCTGTTGCTACGTTAGTTCCGAACATTGGTTCATACATCAGGTAGGTAGTCCAACCTTGGTTTTGACCCACGTTCCAGGGTACGTAGCTTCCAGTGTTCATTCCGAAGCCAGCCCCCCACACCGTTTCGTTCCTTGGTACGGTGGTTTGAGCGACGACTGGATTCGTGTTGAAACTGGAAAAGACCATTACACCCACTAGGATGCTGATGATCATAGCGGTTGTAATCGTATTTACTCTTTTCACTTTCAATTTCTCCTCCGGATACTTGTGAGGTTAAGTAACCTGTTTGTATGGAATACATAAGCATTGACAGAGTTTTCGCGAAAAAAAAAACGGCAGAAACATCAAAATACTGAAAGAATATGAGAGTATGAAAGAGGTGATTATTGCATTACCTGAGGAATTTCAGGTTATCACTGGAAAGGTTGGAGCTAACAATCAGTAACTGTTTTCTTCTCGAGGGCGTTTTCATTGAAAAACAGCAAAGTCTCGTATGAAGCTTAGTCATTCTCATCCCATTTTTCATATAGACTCGGTACTGCTCCAAGAAGTTCCTTCGTGTATGGATGCTTGGGACTGCAGAAAACGTCATCGCAGGGGCCTTGTTCTACTATTTCTCCTTCCTTCATGATAAGGACTCTATCGGAAAGGTACTGGGCTTGGCCAATGTCGTGTGTTATGAATAGAACAGACAAACCCTTTTCCTTTTTCAGACTAAGAAGGAGGTTCAAGACGCCCGCTCGAGTGGATGCATCTATCATGCTAGTAGGTTCATCGGCTATCAACAACTGTGAACCGATGAGAAGAGATCTTCCGATTAGTAGTCTCTGCATTTGGCCACCGCTTAGCTCGTGAGGGTACCTGCCCAACACTTCACCCGGATTTATCCCGATAGACTTGAATGTGGATTCGATGACATCCTTTCTTTCGTTATCATCGAGGGTATCTTCACGCAGACCCCATGACCTGTCTATGATATGGTCGACTTTGTAGAACGGATTAAATGCAGAGTATGGATCTTGAAATACTGCTTGCACTTGTCTATAGTACTCCCGTATGTTGTATTCACTGATGCTTTTCCCATTGAGCGTAATATCACCAGATGATGGCTCAATCAATCTCAGTATCATCCTAGCTATCGTTGATTTTCCACTACCACTCTCACCTGCAAGAGCAACGATTTCCCCTCTTTTGATATTGAAAGTTGCATCCTTTGCAGCTAGAACGGTCTTTGTTCTAACTAGACCAGAGGTGTATTTCTTGGTCAGGTTTTCACACGCGAGGACGATTTCATTATTCATTTTCTTTTACTCCTCTTCCATTTTGCTCTCCTGATTCTGAAGTCAATAACCAGCAAGCGGCGCCTCTTTTTCCATCCTCAACCATGACCATCTCTGGCTCCGTAGTTCTACAGATGTCCATAACATCCGGACATCGTGGATGGAATCTGCACCCTGTTGGAGGTTCCCTTAGATCTGGAGGACTTCCTGGGATGGTTTTCAATTCGTGTCTGCTTTTTCCTTTCGAGTCGTAGGAGGCGATTGCAGCTGTAAGTAGACGGGAATAAGGATGTAGAGGATCATCAATTATTCCATCCATATCACCTATCTCTGCAATTTTCCCTCCATACATGACCATGCATTTGTCGCAGAGTTGCCTCAGACTTGTCAAATCGTGAGATATGTATAGTATACTTTCAATAATCCCGATTTGCTTCAAATTTAGAAGAGCCTTTATCATACGTTTTTGTGAAGTTACATCGAGAGCGGAAGTCGGTTCATCTACTAT
>JAEOST010000517.1 GCA_016840245.1 Candidatus Thorarchaeota archaeon | reverse complement strand
CCAGCTCTGGATTATTCAAGGAGCTCCCTCGGGAGGATCTAGATTCGTCAAGAGCAGGATTGCCTCTCAGGCATTGATATGCGTGCCCCTTGCTATTATCCCCTCTGTAGTCATTTACTTCATTATGGGGATAACTCTCATCGAGTTCGTATCATTGCTTGGACTTGGGTATATAGCAGTCGTTGGTGGAATGCTCGTAGCCACAGGGGTAACAGCACGTAACCCGAACTACGAGGACACGAAGTCACCTGCCCACCAGGCGAATATGATGACCTCTGTTATGCTAGCGGAGTTTTCCATTATAGGAGTCCTGATGGTAGACATATTTCTCTCTATTGGGCTGGGTATTGATTTCTTTGGAATTCTAGGAAGCATATTTGGTAATGCGATGATCGGAGTTACAGTCACAGGATTAGTTGTCCAGTGGATCCTCGCTGGTATACTTGTGTGGTCAGGAATCAGGTATCTCTCTAAGCCGGAGGCCTAGAGAGAGTGGTAAAGGTGGAGTTCTTTGGTGTTGGTGACTCCACCTTGCCACAACTTTTTCGTAAGAGGAATTGGAATGAAATTCTTTCGGAATAAATTTGGACTGATCATTATTGTAGCATTCATACTCAGTACAGGCATACCTCAAACATCTGCTACTGATGTTGTGAAGATTGACTATAACACATCTGCTGACACAGGTGAGGTTGAAGGGATTCCTTATGTATGGCAGGAGCTGAATGGTTTCTGCCATTGGGCAGCTCTCTCAATGGCATTACAGAGTATTGGAGTTCAACTAGATCTTGCTCAAGTATGTGCAGCAACAGGCATGGGATTCACAGCAGGTTATGTACGATACGAAGATACTTTGATGTTTGTCCCTGGGTGTATGTATAAACAACAGAGTACTCTAGTCACTATTGCAGACCTTCTCGGTTTCGAAGTGGAATTCTATATGGATACTGATAGCACTGACTTTGGCCCACTCATTTCGTTGGCGTTGGAATCCGATAATGTCAATTGGACCGAGATTGATGGGTGGGATGATGCTATACACGTTCTGAAGAATGGTATAGATCGAGGTTTTCCCGTCGAAGTCTATGTAAACGTACAAAATCTTCCAGCCTCTGACTACGATCTTTTTAGAGATCTAGGTCTAACTGACACTGATCCTACTCATTCTATTTTGGTTACTGGTTACAACGAAACTGCAGGTACTGCTCAGATTATGGACCCCGCTATTGGACTATTTGATAATCCGGCATCATTCCCCGATGATGGAAGTTGGTTCTACGAAATCAATTATACATCATTGAATCAAGCCTGGCTTGGGCTTTATGGCACTACTATTTTCAAACCAGGAGCGGGGGTAACTGAAGACATCAATCTTGATCTTGCTAACTACATTCTAGACCGATTGCGCGGTAATAGAAACTCCTATGCACCTTTTTCAGAAGACGTATTCTTCTGGAATTATGGGTCTAGTGCATTCAGAGCGATGGCTAGTGACCTCACTGACACAGGGCTATCATCATTCATGGATGAGTTTGATGAGTATGATTTGCATACGAGATCCATCATCTTGCAGAGTCTTGGTTTAGATATAGAGACTTGTTTGACTCTGCAGTATGAATCGTATCGGGCCGCGATTAATGCTCTTCCGAGTGTACTCCCAGATCTCGATCTACAGGAATTTGTTTCGGAGGGGGAATTAGCTCTCGAACACTTTGAGCTGTTCTCTGACAACTCTACTGTCAATACTCCTTTCTATCCCGCAGGCCAGAAGATTGTGACTAAGACTTTCGATAATATTGCCTATCAGTATGAACACGTACTTGATGGGGATCTGTCATCAGCAGTGTCTGTATATGAGGAAGATCTAGTAGAGATACAATTTCATCTTACTGAAATTGCAAATGCTTGGGATGCTACAGCGAATGCACTGGAAATTGCTCTGAATGGAGACGTCACTACACTTGTCATTTCCATTGTTGGAATTAGCGCTTTTGTAAGTCTAGTATCAGCATTCGCTTACAGACGATTGAAAGTAGTATGATCTCATCTCCGGGAGTGGATGACCATGTTTCGGTCATCAGTCCCAACAAAGAGAGATTCTGAATAATTGGAATAGAACTTTGTTTCTTGAAAACCCGCTTGCGCAAGATAGCGTATCATGAGATCCGAGTTGAGGTTTAGCACTTTCTGTGTAGAAACCAGTGAGGTCCATTCACCTTTATTCTTTATCTGAGCTGACATCACCAAATTCGATGACTTGGGAGAATCTGCGTGTTCATAAAATCTAGAAAACACCACGTCTTCTCCAGTATCCATTTTTCCACCCTTTTGAGGGAAGAATCTGAAACCAGTTCGGTGAATTTCCTCGAAATTGAGCACTTGAGCTATGAAAACACCATCTTCGATTAATGAGTTGTAGACTGATGAAAGAACCTTCTCTAAAACATTGAGATTTTCGAGGAGTGCAAGAGAATTGCCTAGGCAGATTATCAAACCATAGTGATTTTCAGTTATTGATTCGAATTCTGCCATCTCTCCTAAGATGAACTTGGGTGAAACGTTATTTGATGCGGCATGTTCTTTTGCCCTTGTTATCATAACCTCGCTGTTGTCAATCCCCACAACTTCTGCACCTTCAAGAGAAAGAGCAATAGAATGTCTACCAGTCCCACATGCAAGATCTAAGACACGTTTTCCTTTAGGACCACCAAGACGTGAAATCAAGAATGGCATCTCTCTTGCGAGTCTTGCTTTCCAGTCAATCGCGTCATCGTATGCTAATGCAACTCTGTCGAATGAACTCATGTCAAACTATTAGCCTTTACACTACAATGACTTCAATCTTGTGAACGGACCAACGGAATTAGCAT
>JAEOST010000516.1 GCA_016840245.1 Candidatus Thorarchaeota archaeon | reverse complement strand
CCGAGTTGAGGATGTTTTGGAAGATTCAAAGACGAAATTAGTAGAAACAGCTGAATCTGAAAGAGAGAATTTTGCAGTTGAGCTTGTTTATAGTTTCGTCAACAAACATGTTTACGGTGATTGAAATTGATGTCTGAACATGGACCGTTGTATTGGTTACGTGATGTTGAGGAATATGATTTCAATGTTGGAATGAGACAAAATACCGATCTCAGTGGTAAGGCTCTGATTATATCCAGACAATTATGGTCGATGGTTCGAGGATCAGAAGTTGTTTCTGTACTCATTGGTCCAGGTATCTTTAGGGGAACTGCAACAAGTGGTAAGATTCGCATTGACCTTGAAGAACGAATTAGTACACTCATCTTTAATCCAGCTCAACTCAGATTTGATGAACCATTACCTCTTGTAGATATTATAAACCCAGAAGTGATTGATCCACTCGGTTCTCGAAGACAAGAAGAGATTGTTACATTGATTAGAAAGTTGGTTGTTGAGAAAGGAAATATCCTCTCTGAAAACCCTGTGGCAACAGTCAAGGGAGAAAGCGGACCTCCAACAACAGCTCATTATCAAGAGATGATAAAGAAAATTAACGTATCCCACGTGTCAGGCATACAGCGCGCGAGATTCATACTGGGAGGAACAAATGGACCAATGTATCGACCGTTAATTGAATGGTATGAAGGTCGTAAGTTCATTAACCCCGATTCTTGCAAGGTTCTTGCCACACAACTCAACAGGTTTGGTAAGTTATCCGATTCTGATATATCCAGCGACTGGATGATAGTAGAGAAGGCAGGAATGTCAGAACACATCGGAGCCCGAGCAATTGCAGAAGAATACGATGAAACTTATGAGATAATCAAGAAGAATCAGGAAGCCTATATCTTCGAATTATGAGGAAGGGTTTTTGTTCAATTATTTTGGTTTCATGATGAGGATATCTTATTGGAAGTAGCTGACGCGGACATTCAGAAGAGGTTAGCTAAGCCTTATGCCCTGGTTTTTAGAGTGGGGAAACAGGAGATGACAACAAGAGTTGAGGTTGTCTCAGATGTCTTACGTGACCGTCAGCGAGCTCAGTTAAGTGGAATGATAGAATATGGACGTAAGACGTCAGGGTTGCTAGAAATCAAGAGGTCATGGTTTGTCAAATATAACAAACCCGTCTATTATCAACCAAAGGAGTTTCGTGATATCCTTAGAAAGGCAAGGACTATTATCATCCCAAGAAGTCAAAAACCAGATTTCATAGAGGACCTGAAAGACCTCTTGCAAAGACTTCAGGCACCAAATGCTGTAGTTGTTCCAATCTGCGAACACTGCATGAGAGAAGATAGACTCACAATCATCTCAAAGAGAAATGCTGTGAAGACGGCAGGTACACAAATCACATGCATTACTTGTGGACAATCTGATCTTAGAATTGATTTGAAAAGTCTTGGAATCAAACTGTCAAAAGGAATGATCACCCAACTTGAGCGACTTCTTGTTCGCGTGAAGTCAGTTTCACGTGTACTAGAACTCTTATCACCCAATTTTGACCCGTCCAAAGACCCGGATCTAACTTTGTTCGATACAATTTCAGCTGAGAAGACTACGGAAGGAAAGAAAATTAGCAGTCTTGATCTTCCTGAAAAGTTCAAGGATGTGCTGTCATCAGCTGGATTAGATGAGTTGTTACCAATACAGTCCTTAGTGATTGATGAAGGACTCCTAAAGGGAGAGAGTATACTTGTCGTATCTTCAACTTCATCTGGTAAGACATTGATTGGTGAACTGGCGGGTGTTCCTCGAGCAATGCAAGGTAAAAAGATGATTTACCTCGCGCCACTAGTAGCATTAACAAATGAGAAGTATAATTTGTTTAGGAAGAGATACAAGGAAATTGGATTGCGGGTTGGTATCAAGGTAGGCATGTCTAGACTGGATGTTGGAAATGAAGGGAAATTTATCGTTGACTCAGATGTTGCCAAAGCAGATATCATCTGTGCCACCTATGAGGCATTGGACTTCCTCTTTAGATCTGGAGAAGCAAAATCCCTCGGAGATATTGGTACAATAATAGTAGATGAGATACAAAATCTAGCAGACCCAGAACGTGGTCCCGAGCTTGATGGGATTCTAGCAAGACTGAAGTTCCATGCACCTAAGGCTCAGATACTTGCACTCTCAGCCACAGTAGGGTCCCCTGAGAACCTAGCTAGTGAACTAAAGATAAAGCTAGTGGAATATTCTGGTAGACCAATTCCACTTGAGAGACACCTTTTGTTTGCAAGAAATGATGATGAAAAAAGAGCAATAATTCGAAGGCTCGTCTCAAAGGAGTTCAAAACAAAAAGTAGCTCAGGCAATAAGGGACAGTCAATAGTTTTCACATTCTCTCGTCGTCGAGCACAAGCCATCAGTGATTGGTTGCGAGAGCACCACGTGTCTTCAGCTGTTTATCATGGGGGACTATCATATCCACGCAGGAGGTCGATTGAGAATGCATATACAAAACAGCGGTTCGCTTCTGTTGTTACAACTGCTGCACTGGGAGCTGGAGTGGACCTTCCGGCATCACAAGTGATCTTCGAAGCACTAGCAATGGGTGCAGACTGGTTATCAAGTGCAGAGTTTGAACAGATGCTTGGTAGAGCTGGACGTCTTGGAAAACACGATAGTGGAAAGGTGTACCTCATTGTACAGCCTGAACGCAAGTATCATGGTGGCCAACACAAGACCGAGGATGAGATAGCATCAGAGCTGCTTGCTGGCGTCATCGAGGACGTTGAACCATGGGCGGATACTGAGACGTGTGCTGAACAAATCCTAGCCACCATTTGCTCAACGGGCATTGTTGATTTGAAGAAAGTCGCAATATCATATCAAAGGATGTTGTCATCATCAGTACCACCTTCTGATGCATTGAAGCATCTCGTTAGAAGACATATGATTCGTGTCCACGAAGGAGGAGCGCATCCAACAAAATTGGGGAAGGCAACGACATTGTCATTCCTGAAACCCAGTGAAGGTTTGATGGTAGAAAAACTTGCACGGAACATGGATGTATTGGATATCGCAATCAAACTCGACCCCTTTGAGAATATCTACTTCAGTTCAAAGCTGCAATCTGAAATAAATACAGCATTTCGTACATTCATGCCAACGAGGTTCTTCTCTGGTGTCTTTACTGATCTCACAGATGTCAGTAAGCCAAAGAGTGGTGCAGCTAAACTTCCTGGCTGGGTGTTTGAGCTTTTTGGAAAGTGGACAACTGATTTCTTCAATTGTGGTTGCAGAGAATATCCAGAATGCGATCACGGTAGAATTGAAATTGGTCGTTGGATAGTATCTAAACGAAAAGAGGGACTCAATCCGTCAGGTATTGCACAAAAGCTGAGTAAAAGATACGAACTGTGGGCTTATCCAGGTGATATCCTCTCATGGCTTGATTCTCTCATTCATAATCTGCAAGCTGTCAAAAGAATCGCGGCTGTAGCAGGAGAAACTGATTTAGATGAGGAGATTGAGGGGCAGATTGCTAGAATCGAACAGCCCCTCAAATTTGGTGAGGAGAGAGAGATTTCCGCTAGCACGGAGAACTAGTCGAAATCGAATGACACTCGCAGATTCGTAATTTCCTCTGGTGATACAGATTCGAGATTAAGGTCAATCCATCGATGAAGGTCTCTTCGAATTTGTTCCTTGGTTGTAAGTTCTGATGATTCAGGTTTTTCATCGTGGGATACTAAATGAAAGCGGGAGGCTCCGCATGTACAAGAGCTGTTGAGGACCATGTCTATGTCTGGTGAAGTTTCGCCGCAATTCATACACTTGAATAACATCTTAGTTCTCCAATATTTACCCAACAACCAATCGAACAAGAGGTTTGGTAATGCCAAGGTAATACAGAGTTTTTACAGTTTTAATTTGATAGAAGGCTAGATTTATCTATCAGATTTATTGTGCAGAACCGGGGTGGCATAAAGTGGCTAAATCCTGCACAGTCTGTAGACTGAAGGGGAAACTGCGCTGTGACAAGTGTAGGAATGAATTTTGTTTGGATCATGCCATCACGTGCAAATCATGTGGTACTATTACATGCATTAGAGACCTCGGCAGAAAATCCTACTGCCCTACATGTAAGGAATCACTGCACTTGTGCCCAGAGTGTCTTATTGAGGGTAAGATTGTCAGAACTATAGACGGATACAATCAATGTCCAGAATGTGGATGGAGTTCTTAGGTCCATAACCAGATTAGCAGTAACAGAATTCCAATTACCACCAATGCAATCTGATATTTCCGATCAACACCCCATACTATCGGGATACATCCAATGACAACTATTCCTTTATTCTGGATATCTCGAGTTTCACCTTCAGAGGATTCCGATTGGACAAAACTTGCTATTCCAATAATTATCAAAACAACTCCAATTATTAGAATCAAGAAACCCATACTAGATAGAAAATCTGTAATTCCTTGCATTCTTCAAGCCTTCCCGTTTGATGAAAGTTGAATATCAAATTGCAATCGTTCGTAGCCCCCTACATCTTCACCCTCGAATGCCCATAGTGTAAGGATGTCGTCATACACTTCATGTTCCATCACTGTGTACACCTCAGTT
>JAEOST010000054.1 GCA_016840245.1 Candidatus Thorarchaeota archaeon | reverse complement strand
GTTACACCTGTCTATGGAATGAAATTCGCTGGTTCAGGATACAAGCTTCAGACGCCAATCATTGGAAGAGTTGTCAAGAGCATCATGAATCGTGTCTTACACAACGAGGGACCAAAACGTAGGCGTATAGGGGTTGATGGTCACTTTGGTCAGGTATTACCAATAGAGGATGCTTCTTACATAGTAGAGAATCTTGCTGCTGAGCCACTCACTCTGAATTATTGCGTGTGTCGATTTATGTGCAGGGGGGAGAAAGATGCACGTTGCATTATATTTGGTGTTATGAGTGAAGTTGCAGATAAAATACCTCGTTACATACCTGAGAATGTAAAGCGACCAATGGATCGTGAAGAAACAACTCGTATACTGGAGAGCTTCTCAGAAGAAGGTCTGGTTTCCACGGTCTGGTTTCATCCTGTTCCCTACATAACAGCTATTTGTTCTTGTGAGAATCCTAATTGCATGGGAATACGAATGCGGCATGATTATGACTTAGGTCTCCTCTACAAAGCAGAGTATGTAGTTCAATTCAATCCAGACCTCTGTGAGGGGCAGAGAGATTGCGTGAGTGCATGTCAATTTGGAGCTTTGAGTTTTAGTCCAACAAAGAATTTGGTCAATGTGGATTTAGACATGTGCTATGGGTGTGGGAATTGCAGAAATGCCTGTCAGCACAATGCACTTACTCTTGTCCCACGAAATGAAATCAAACAGGTTGCTGGAAGATACTAGGAGGAGATGTAATGATTGCAGTTAGAAAGGGAAAGACGAAGATTGTGATTGACTACTCGAAGTGTGGGCCTGATGGTGATACAGATCCGCGAGAGTGCACAAAGTGTCTGAAACAGTGTGACCGACCAGTCTTTCACTTACATCATGTGATTGTGGATGGTGATGACCCTTGGGATCCATCTTATTGGCAGGTAACTCCAGTTTACACGTCCCAGTGCACATGGTGTATGAGATGCATTGAAGTCTGTCCAGTGAATGCAATATCTGTTAGTTGGTAGTTTGATAGACTACTATCTAATCTGCAATCAGAATGTCATCCGAATGAACATATGAGTCAAGTTCGTTAGATTGTATTCTCTTGGACCTGCGAATTGCATCTCAATCGAACACTCATCCTCATGTATTAGGATGAAAGACTGCCCCTTTCTAGTGCTTCCCTATCACGTACACTTTCTAGACTCCAGCAAGATTCCTCTTTCACTGGTCAGAGATACTTTCCTTCTCAACAACTGATTTAGTTATGTTTTCATCAGACAGCACATGTTTGAAGGTAAGAGTGAACTGATTTTCTTTTGTCTGCTCAATCCATGAATACTCAAAGAATCCTTGGAATTTTCGCATGAGTATCTTTACTGTGTACAAATCCAGACTCAGTGTTGTTTTAGATGGCTGAATTTCAGAAAAGAGAGAGTTCTCAATATCCAATGGAATCCGGGGTCCATCAAATGAAATTTGAAGTGCTATAGTTTGATGGGTGGCAATTGGAGAAATCAACAACTTTGATTGAGGACTATTCTTGCAAATATACGCCAAGAGGTTTACAAAGACAAGTTCGAGGAACTCGTCAGCGATAACGTGAATGGTCGCAGAGAGAGGGGTATATTCTTCTTGAAAACAATCTGGACCATAGAGATTCTTGGTAATTTCTAGAGATGACGCCAGTGCTTCAGAGATACTCATCGGACTGAGTTCAATGTCCTCCTTTTCCTTCAGCTTTATGAGTGCAGCCACTTGCCTGTTGATTTGACCAGTTTCTCTACCAATCTCAATAGCAGCATCAGCGAGCTCAACAATCTTCTGATCTCTTTCAGAACTTGTTGATATCAGCTCGAGATAGAGAATCATGCTTTGTAAAAGGTTACCAATCTTATGGCCCCAAACATTGAGGTAAAACTCACTCTCTCCCCTTGATTCTTCAAGTTGTCTCGTACGTTCACGGACCAAATTCATCATGACTTTTCTCGGTTCAATGACTGAAGATGTCACGATTACAACTGATATTAGAAACAGACCTGTAACGAAAACTGAATACCAGATAATCTCCATCAATTGCAATGGATTTGTCTGAGACGCAAAAAGCATCACAGTAAGGAACCAAAGACCCAGAGCTAAAGCTGAAGACAGATTGATTCTATTCCTATCAATGCGCCAGGCTCGGAAGTATTTGACTATTGCATAAAACATACTTGATGGAATAAAGATGAAGAAGAACCATGCGAGTGGTGAAAAGCCTGAAATCCCAGCTCCAATTGGTGTGGTTGAGAAAACAGGTTCAGGACTGAAGAAGAACCATAGAGAAACAGCTGGAACAATTAGACCCCCCCATGTGAGTAGAGAATAAAGCTGTCTTTTGGTCACTTTTGAGAAACTATTCAATGAGCCAAATAATACAGATGGTCCCAAGATCAACCCAAAAGCAATAACGATTGTTCGATTTCTATCTCGGTCTGCAAATGGAGAAATTGCGGCAAATGAGGTGTTCGTTAGAAGGTATAGAAAACCATCCAACAACATGTTGATTGCCATCAATAACAGGACGAGGTCTCTGAACTGCTTTTCAAGAGTATACTGAGCCAAAGAGTATGAGAAGATAATCCCTGACATGATTGTCCCTATGGGCATTAGAATGGCAAGCCAGAAGCTCATTTCCATCGATTCGAGCGAAACATATGGGATACCAGTTAAAGTGAGGACAAGAGTAGAAACCACCGCAATAGTGAAGAGAACTAAAACCCCGTAATCCCCACGTGTTAACGGTCGTTGGTTATTCATTTCAAAACCTCAACCACAAAAGAACTGCTGTTTAATGAACGTGAGCGACCAGCTTTTGTTTATATGTCATAGTAAAGGGGAACGGACTTTTCTCGATACGGTCCACCTCACAGAACCTCCTAATTAGGAATATATGTTCAATTGCTCAGTATGATTTGGTAGCTGTGAAATGTCGGACCAATTAGAACTCATGGTAAAGTACCTAGTACACCTTCAGTTCTACTCAGAGGAAGAGGATGTCCTATTCAGTCGCGACAAGAAACACCGTCTTTCGATAAAGGGCATCGGTCCGGTAGTGATCGCTTTCGAAGAGGAGTTCAAGCGTCACATTCCGCTCATAAGAAAAAAGGAGTTTCGTACATTTCTCGTTGAGGTGGCTAAGAAAATTCCCTTCGATATCGAACCAGTTCTTCTTCAATTCAATGATAGTGTTCGTGAAGTAGGAAGTCACAATCTTACAGATGAGTTATCAGCCAACTTCTTGATTGGTCCAATCAGGTCAGCCCTTCAGACCAAAGAGTTCGAGGCATGTATGTATAACATCAGAAGAGATGCGATACGTCGACAGGGAACAGATGATGCCAAGATAGTAGTTGACGAACGAATCTCGAATTACTATTCAACTAACGAGTTTTCTGTATCAATGCTTCATAATTTAGCACTGCTAAATCTTCTAACCTCTATATACGGTTCTGAAGAAGTTCAAGATAGAGTGGGGTTAATACTTGAGCAGTTCAGTGAGGAGTTAGTCACCAAGCTCTCGAAGTGATGTGATTACGCAAATAAGAAACTTGAAAGGGATATTTTCAAACTAAAAGTTCAGAGTCTAAGTAGTCGTGGGAACACAAGTAGGTTTTTTGTGGAATAACGGAATCGAATAAGGAGTTGATGCATTGAAAAAGGAGGTAGGTGGAATTGCTGCTATAATTGTCATAATCATCGTTATAGGAACGATTATTTTTCTTGGACCTTGGAATGGTGGTCAAAACCCATATTATAATCCACAAGAAAGCTTACCTCATCTCGCAGCGCCTGCAGAAATTCCTGGGGACCAAGTCAACGCAACAGTGATAGGAGACCTCACCTTGAGTGTCACTGGATTCTTCTCTACTATGTCGACTCACAGCGCACCAACAACCCTCAATTTTGACTTGGATATTATTGTGAACAACACAGGATCTTCAGGCATAGATGACTTCCAAGTAGTAAAAGTAACAGTCTACTACGAAAACGCTACGCCAATTTACACCTTTGGTGTAGACCCAGAGGGGAATTCCACAATACTCGCGGGTTCCATTCTGACTCTTGAATATGAGAATGACCGAGATATGATTACAGTTCCATGGAGTCTCATAAGCGCATCGTACGTTTTCGCACGAGTGCTTGTCACATACGATGTGAACACGGAGGTTATCCTGACAACGCCAATGACCGAGCTTCCACACGCAATGGAGTGATGGTTCGATCCCTAATCTATTCCTTACTGGAACCTGAGAACCTGAATGAAGGTAGTTTCATTGCAGGCACTTTACCAATTGGTGGTATTTCTTGGAAATCAGGATACTTACCAATCATATCAATTTCCTTGAAGAACCGTGGAATAGCATCTGTGAAACGCAGAGTGTGTAGTGGATACTTTACTTCACCATTCTCAACGAACCAAGCACCATCCCGTGTGAGTGCAGTGAGTACACCCTCAGTAGGATTAACGGGGTTCATGTAATGGAAGTGAGTAACGAGTACTCCCTTTTTGGTCTCAGATATCATTTCATCTACAGAAGAACTGCCCTCGCCGACAACAGCGTGTCGAGCCATTGGTCCAGCCGGACCCCACCACTTCGCATGATTACCTGTGCTTTCAACGCCATCTTTTGTTGCTGTTAGCGTATCGTAGACCAGATTCTTGACAACACCCTTGTCAACCAGGTCCACCCTCTGGTGAGGAACACCTTCATCATCAAACAGCGATGCACCAACAAGTCGTTGATCAAGAGCGTTATCCCAGATACTAAGGTCTTCTGAGAACATCTGCTCTCCAATTCGATCTTTGAGATAACTCATGTATTCCTGATATCGTCGTGCACTGAATCCAATGTAAGTAGTATAGAGAATTAAGTCAGCGGCAGCAGCTGGTTCCAAGACAAGTTCAAACTCACCAGGATCCAAGTATTTCATACCAAAACCACTAGCTGCTTTCTCAGCAGCGATTCTAGCTGTATCTTCAACCTTAAGATCACTGACATCGCGTCTTGCATCTGTGGCCCAACCTGCAGTTTCTTCCTTACCATCCTTAGCAAGCACAGTCATCTCAGTTTTACTAAAGGTCCGCATCTCGTACGCATCAATACCTAGAGAGTTTGCCACAGTTTTCTCCACGGTGACGTTCCGTACAATCCCTGCAACCGCAAAGATTCTGCTATCAACTGCGTGTGCCGTGTCCACAGCGAGTTTCGCAAATTCTGCTCTTTTTTCTGGAGTCGTGTTGAATGTAGTTTCACAC
>JAEOST010000515.1 GCA_016840245.1 Candidatus Thorarchaeota archaeon | reverse complement strand
TAGAATAGAGAATCTGATAGCATCAAAGAGACTGTTAGCAGACACGAAGTATAGATACCAAAAGGTCAGCAATGAAACACAGGCGAGTAGTGTTGTCCATGCTAGAACCAGTAGATGTTCACGACGTGGAAGGGAGCGAAAGACTGCGACACCTAGAACTCCAAAGAAGCTGAAAGATGTGACCCCAATTAGAAGAGCACCAATGATAGAATATGGATACATGGAGATTTCAGGATATAACACATAAGCAACCAATCCTGAAACAACAAGATCTGCAAATACCCCTGTATGAATAGGATGTTCCTTGACCCATCTCTTCATTCTTCTAAAAGTTACAGTGATTCCTTCCCAGAGACGACGCCAAAGCCTACGGATCTCTCTGAAGAGACCTGTTAGTCCTGAAATCATGAGGAAGAAGACGACTAGAATCGAATAATGCAATGGCCAAAGGAAATACATCATCCAAACAAACACGGTCAATGTTGCAGTTGCAACAACTGAAACACCCAAGCCTTGCACAATCCGAGTCTCAGTGCTTCGTTTGATGAACCCACCTAGACGAAGAAGGACTGGAGCTGGACCATAGACAAGGAATGCGAACAGGATTGCTATTGGACCCATAAGCATGATGAACTGAGGACTCAATCCCCATTCTGTCAAAGAAGCAAGCCAAAGGAAAACTACAGGTAATCCTGATGCACTAAGAATCACACCAGCAGCAGTAGCGCCCATTGATTGATCAAGGTCAATCAGCCAACCCTGACCCAGGGGAATTAATACCTCTTCCACTGGTTCGGCTTCCTCAAGAACTCCTTCTGAACCATCATCAAGTTCAATACCAATCATAGATTCTATTCGAGCGCGTTCTTTCTTCTTCGCTTTTTTCTTCTTCTTCTTTACAGTAGGTGACCTTATCAGATGTATCTGAATCCTTCGAGTAATTTGAGCTGAAACAACTAGACCAAGACCAGTAGCAATTCCTAGAATTGAGAGTTGCATAATTGTGGTTGACTGTGCTACACTCGTAAGATACACATGAAGTCCAAACAAGCCGCACCCTAGTGATAGAAGGGAGATGTTAGGAATTCCTAGCCGGATGTCTCGTGTGAGGAATTGCCCAATAAACATGTAAATTGACAGAGTCAAAGGTCCAATTGCAAGTACCAGTGTGAGGACGAATCCATACGCAAAGAGTGTAAGGCACAATGCCAGAGGTCCTGATAGAACTATAATTGCACCCATCACAGAATTGACAATACGCCAAGCACCATGGGTGATATGATCACTCCGTTTGAGGTTGTAGAGAATCAGTAGATTCAGTATAAGGACACCATGAACTGCATAAAGCATGGCATGTAACGAAACCCAGAGAATCGACAGGAAGACAGCAGCTACGATGGTACTCAATGATGCAAGAGATGAGCCGAGGAATGCACGTCCTGTCTTTATGAGTAGAAGTCCACCAAGTCCAACTCCAACAGAAAATGAGAGGAATCCTCGGACGAATGAATCAGGGATAATTGGTTCCAGAATGAAGAAGGCAGCAAGGAGGACGGCAAGGGGAACAATGACAACTAGGACGACCATCTGTGCAAAGAGTTGCATCACATCTGCGACACGAACTGCTCTTTCAGTACTGTCTGTCTCCATGGGGTGCTCCCAACCACAACATGGATCATTCACTTCAGCGGCGTGCTGTCGGGTTCCCCCTAGTTCCTGATCCGACTGTGTATACTGTACAACCTGTACTAATAACTTACTCTCGTTCGGAATACCCTTTTATCAACAACTGTCGTATTAGAAATCGTTGAAATATTCGTCAAGAGGGGAAACGCATGCCTGAGAAAGTTGAGTGTAGATATTGTGGAAGGATAAATGATCTAGGTGGTTCTGAGTGTATTCATTGTGGCGCCACATTGACAGATGCAATCAAACGGATTTCATGTGAGAAATGCGGAATCCAACTACCTGACGGGATTGATCAGGTTGGTAGCTGTGTCACATGTGGAAAAGCCGTATACCTCTGCGACAAGCACAAGGCAAAGGTTATGGATGACGAGATCTATTGCCATGAGCATATCTCAGAATGCTTCATCGCCACAGCCGTATTTGGGACACCTCTTGACCCACGACTTGATGAGCTCAGACACTTTCGAGATCAACATCTTCTATCGAATCCACTCGGTCGAGTGTTTGTTTTCACCTATTATGAATTATCACCGCCAATAGCCAGAGCAGCAAGGAGAAACAAGACCCTCCGAGAAGTTCTTCGGAGAGTCATCGTCCAGCCAGCTCTGAAGTTTTCTCGAGCACTTCTCTCATAGAGTTCTGATTCTATCTTTGTCTTGAGCGACAGATGAGTGCAGAGAATACAACAATCACAACAATTGACCCAATTGTGATTATCATCATAAGGTTTCCACCAAATGGATTTGTGGTATCAGTTGTAGTAGTTGTTGTAGTAGTTGTTGTAGTAGTTGTTGTAGTAGAGCTCGACTCAGTGCTAGGTTCTGTAATAGGTGCAGTGGTTGTTGTAGGGGTGGTTGTAGTTATCCATGATGTGACTATAATATCGTTTTCATGGAAGTAATCAATCAACTCCAATAGATTCATGTGAGCTGCATTCAACTCACTTGCAATCTCCAAAGGATTGTGGAATCCATATGAGCCATCAGCCATGTAATAGTTAACAATGCTAATGATTTCCTCAGTTTGCCACATCACAAAATTAGACAATGAGTGATTTGAGCCAGATGTTGCATTGTATACTTGAATCTCATCGAGTAGATTATACGCATCAGTTAAGATATAATCTGTAAGATTCTCAAAGTCACTTTGAATTGAATCAAGTTGGAAGAGAGCCCATTCTGGATCCTCTCCATGGCATTCAACTGCCTGTCCACATGCGATATCAGGTTTGACAACGAAGGTGTGATTGAGGAATACATTCTCACCGGGTGTCAAATCATATCCATGACAATCGATACACTCCACACCTACAAGGTCATGAGGACTACCAGTCCAGACCTGGTACATTGGATGATGGGGTCCAACATGACAGGTTCCGCAGAGCTCCTTACTATTTGAAGCGCGAATCATTGCAGGTGAAACGCTAGACCAGTTCGCATGGACAGCATGACAGGCAGGACAGGAAATTGAATTGTAATCTCCTGTGGGATCAAAACCTAAATCCACATCTGAACTAAGCGAATCGGGATTCTGTTGATGTATAAAAGCCTCAGTAGTCTCGCAGTGCATACAATATGGAGCTGCGTGATCGCTGGTCCTCAATACAGTCAAAGAGTTAGCGTGTGCTGAATTCTGCCAGATCAAGTACTGGTATGGATGCTCACCTACACCTGAATGACAATCTGCGCAGGCATCACCTGAATAGTCAACCAAGGGTGTGGTCATATTGTGACATGAGAAACACGTCACACCAAGCACGTCCCAACTACCATCTCCGTCAATATCCGTTGTATGACACTCAGCGCAAGAAGCATTGAAGAAAGCGAAAGTTATCTCAACGTAAGAGCCAATCCCAACATGTGTAGCATTGATTGCATGAGCAGCATCAGCATGACTGGTCCCAGTCCAGTTACCTGCTTGGTTAGGATGGCATGTTCCACAGTGTTCTAATTCGAAGCTATCTGGATTCGGAGAAGCGAAATTGTGTTCGCGGTTTCCAGAAGTTATTGAGATTGGAATCCCACCTCCAGTTGGTCCAAGTATGACAGTAAATCCAACTAGGACTAAGAAGAGGTAGTATCCCAGAATTAGACGCTTGTTAATCTCATTCGATTCACCATACCGAACCATTTGTAACATCCTTCGATAAGTTTGATTACAAATTAGATATGCAAACTGGGGTATAAGAGCTTCGAGAGGTCACTAACTGATGCGCTCTATTGCCGATGAAAAGAAAAACGGAGAGAGAGGAAAATCCTCTCTCACGGAGTGAACAAGACTGCCGCTGCCTCATATGCATAAGTGAGTACTGTGTCTGGTTGGAAGAACAGGAACATGATTGCAATCACAGCAATAGCCACTGCAATCATAGGAATGCGTGGAAGCTTGATTGGAGTCGTATCAGTGGGTTCAACCATGTACATGTATTTCAGAACTCGCAGGTAGTACCCTAGTGAGAACACAGAGTTCAACAACAGAATGAGTGCGAGCCACCACATCCCTGCTGCTACTGCACTATAGGGCAGAAGAAGCCATTTGGACCACATTCCAACGGTGAGAGGTGCACCTGCTAATGCGAATATCAGCATAGCAAATAATGCAGCTGCTATGGGGGAACGTTTACTCAGACCGGCAAGATCATTGTATGTGACCTGCTTTGACAATTTTAGCGACAAAGCCCAGATCAGAATGAATGCACCTGTCTTCATTAGGGCATGAGCAAAGGCATGGAACATTGCTGCTGAAGCTCCAAGCTCAGTTCCTGCTGCGATACCTACGAAGAGATATCCCATCATGGCAATGCTAGAGTATGCTAACATTCTGACAATGGGGAAGTTGCCATCATCTGATGTCAATGCCAAGAAGTTACCAATCACCATAGTCAGGATAGCAACCACAACTATGAATGGCATCCAGTCAACAGTAGCAACAAAGAACGAGAACATCAAGATGCGCATTACTGCACTGACTCCCGTCTTTTTCGTGCCTCCAGCAAGATAACCAGCAACGCTACCATCAGCAGTACCGTAAGTATCAGCTACCCACATCCAACCTGGAAATACCCCTATCTTGAATCCAAACGCAATAACGAACATGATAATTGATAGAATCAATGTGTACGCTTGCGGATCCATTGCAGGCCCACCAGCCCAGATCACATTCACGGCAGTTGCTATATCAGCGAGGGCAGTTGTACCAGTTATCCCATAGACTAGTGCGATTCCAAATAACATGAACACTGTCGCCATCATTCCCATGATGAAATATTTAGTTGCACCATCAACGGCTCCTCTATGAGGTCCTAGAGCCACCAATACGTATGTTGGTGTGCTCATAAGTTCCCAAGCTAAGAACAGTGCTATTAGATCGGTTGCCATTACAACCCAAATCGCACCAGCAAAGGACATCAGGAACAGGAAGTTATAGGTCCCGTTCTCACCACCATAGGTTGTTGCTGACAATAACACGAGGAATGCAACAATGAGAATGATGTAGATGAAGAAGTCAGCAAAAGCATCCCTTCTAAAGAGACCTCCAAATGAATCGCCTGGCTCGAATATCACTATCTCAAGTGCTGCTAGGATTACACCTATCAAGCTCAGTACTAACGGAGCTCGACCCTTTCGAACCAACAGTGTGAGTATGGAGAAGCCAATCAGTGTAAGCACTGGAAGTGACGCAATCCAATCGGGGGAGATATTCGCAGACACAAAGTCAGTGAATGGAGCGAATAGTGTTCTAAGAGCAGTTGCGATATCGGGGAGTAATTGTATCATCATGGTACACCTCCAAGTAGAATGAAGTCAACCACAGGATAGAGGTAATCGAGTATAAGATCTGGCCAGATTCCCAATAGGAGAACTGGTATCATCATCAGTATCGGAGCTATCAGGTCGCTCCAAGGTGCCTCGGTAACCTCAGCTTCTGGATCAGGATCGCTGAACACAATACGGTTCAGAGTCCACAGGAGGTATCCCACCGTGAGGAATATTCCAAACCCTATGAACGAGACCCAGAACCAAACCAGATCAATAGCTATGAATGAAACAGCACCAAAGAAGACAAGCACTTCAGCGATGAATCCACTGAATCCAGGAAGACCAAATGCCGCAAGAGATGCCAGGATGAACACTATCGACATACGAGGGGCCTTCTCCATAAGCCCCTTTATCTCAGGTATCTCTCGTGTTCCTGCAGCATATTTCAACTGACCAGCCATGATAAACATCACTGATATGATTGTGCCATGACTGAACATCATAAAGACAGCACCTAAAATTGCCAAAGATCCAATCAGATGTAATTCTGGATAGCCATAAGTTGCAGCTGCGATCGCAACTCCCAGTAACACCCACGACATGTGATTGATTGATGTATATGCGACAAGACTCTTCATGTCTGTCTGAGCCATCGCTGTGAATGCCGCATAGATACATGTGAATACAGCAATGATAGCAAATGGTCCTGCCAGACGTGCCATAGCCTCAGGCACTAACCAGAGACCAAGTCGGATGAACCCGTACCCACCCATCTTCAGCAGAATACCTGCAAGTATCACAGAACCTGGTGTTGGTGCCTTAACGTGGGCATACGGCAACCAGTTGTGTAAAGGAAAAACTGGAAGCTTGACACCTGCACCCATGAAGACTGCTAATGCAAAACCAATCGACACCATTGGAGCCAGACTAACTCCGCGAAGCACAATCATGTCAAATGTATGCACAGGTGACATCATGAATAGGAAGAAGAATCCTATGATCATGGCTGCTGATCCGAGATGAGTATAGATGAAGAACTTGACAGCAGCATGTTGACATCCTTCCTCACCGAACTTTCCAATGATGAAGAACATTGGAATGAGTACTAGCTCCCAGAAAATAAAGAAGCTAATCAGGTCAGTTGAGATGAATACTCCAAGGAGGCCTACCTGCAAGAGCAGGAATAGAGCATAGTAGAAGCCCTTGGACTCCTTGATATGATTGGATGAAATTGCTGCGATGAATACAACCAGATTAGCTAGCAGTACCATCACTGCTGATAGACCATCAACACCAAATGCGATATTCAGGGAAGCAGTGTCCGCTCCAAGAGTGAGCGTACCCAGTTGGTACGACCAGGAGAATTCTGACATGTCGGTTATCGAGTAGTCAATTGCCAACAGTAGCAAGACAGCTAATGCAAGTTCTACTACCGTAACAATCAGTGTCAGTATCCGGGCACCCTTGTCACCGGCGAAGTACGCCAGTATTGCTGCGATAACTGGAATTACAATCATCAAAGGTAGGATATTGATACTAGTTGCTATACCTGTCCAATCGAGTTGCAATTTATATCACCCCCGCTGTAACAAGCACAATGATGACCATCAGGCCTATTCCAAATATCACCATTGCTAGGTAGTCATTGATTCGTCCTGTCTGTGCAGCCTGACTGGTATCAGATGCACCAACACTGTGGGTAGAGAGACCTTCTGCAAACCCGTCAACAAGATGGTCGTCAACCCATCGCACCTTCGTTGAGATTGCGATGGCAGCACTGGCCGATTTGAAGTCAATGCCGTCAATGATCTTGTCGTCAATTCGAGTTCTCCACCAATCTGCAAAGTTGAGGAACTTGTTCAGAATCCAATAGTAGAACCCATTGATGTACCATCTGTGTCGCAGGAAGTTGTAGAGCTTTCGTAAGCCGCCCTTTTCTGGTATGATTGTATTGGGCTTGTCTGCTCTCTTGATGTATATCATGTATCCAGGAATTCCACCGAGGGCTAGAGCTCCAAGAGTAATGGCAAATGGTATGATTCCAGGATAGACTATTTTAGCTGTAATCATCTCAGTCAAGACTTCAAGCCAAGTATGATGTGTGTCCATGATAATATTCTGAACAATTGGATACACAAAGATTGCACCTACAGTGAAAGCAGCCAATATGTACAATGGAACCATCATCGCCGGACCTGGATCATGTGGTGTGGAATGTTGGTCATCATGACTCTCTCCATGAGTTTCTTCTTCATCATGACTCTCATCAGAATGTGAATCGTGATGGTCCTCACCATTCTTTGAAGGACCGTAAAAGACCATTCCCATGAGCCGCATGCTATAGAAGATTGTACAAGCGGCAGCCAGAACTGCAAATCCAAAGAGTAGCCAACCTAGTGGGTTGTGATCATGAAAGGCCAATTCAAAAGTCCACTCGATTATAGAATCTTTGGACCAGAATCCTGAGAGTGGCGGTATTCCCGCCAACGCCAAGACGCCTATCCACATCACGATGAATGTCTTCCTCATATGCTTCTTCAGTCCACCCATTTTCGTGATGTACTTGGTGTGGACTGCATGAATCACACCTCCAGCAGAGAGGAACAGTAACGCCTTGAATACACCATGGCTGATCACGTGAAGAACGCTAGCAGTGTATGCGGGTCCATAGTCGTGCATCAGTCCACTTGTACCCAATGAGAGCAT
>JAEOST010000514.1 GCA_016840245.1 Candidatus Thorarchaeota archaeon | reverse complement strand
TCACAAAACCCCCGCAAATCTCAGTTTTTACTTATAGTTACAAAATAACACACTAGTTCGACCTAGATAGAACTCCATCATTCATGCTCCTTTTCGTACATCGAGCTATAGCTAATATTTCACATTCAAGACTGTGATGTCTGTAACCATACATACCTATGACTATTTTGTGCATAGTTTTGAATTGAAACATACATACTTATTACGGAATTCAGCATGGTTACAAATTGTTATAGGTTCTGAAATATCAGCAAGACATCAAGTTTCCGTCTGGAATCACTAAAATGAATCACCCGACGTGGTTGGGTTTCGATCTCTTCAATTCCAGACCCTTCTTTCTTAGAACCTGTGGGATGACCCAGGATGGGAGATTATGGTAGATACTAGTGTAGATGAGGTTAGGATTGGCGTTTTCGTGTGTCATTGTGGACTGAATATTGCAGCAACGGTTGATGTTGTGTCAGTGAATGATTTTGCTGCAGAACTTCCCAATGTTACTTATGCTACTGACATGGCGTTCACGTGTTCTTCGGATGGTCTTGAGTCGATCAAGAAATCCATAGAGAAGTTCAATCTCAATCGTGTCATCGTAGCGTCTTGCACGCCTAGAACTCACGAACCGATTTTTAGAGAGACAATCGAAGAGGCAGGTCTCAACAGGTTTCTCTTCGAGATGGTCAACATCAGAGAACATGTTTCTTGGTGTCATATGAATGAGAAGGAGCTTGCAACAGAGAAAGCAAAGCGTCTCATAGAGATGGCAGTGGCTCGTGCCAGGGAGCTTGAACCTCTCGAGATGGAGAGTGTAGAAGTCATTCCTGAGGTTGCTGTCATTGGAGCTGGTGTTGCAGGTATATCTGCCGCACTCAATATTGCCAATGGCGGATACAAGGTTCATCTCATTGAGCGTCGTCCAACAATTGGTGGGCAAATGGCACTTTTAGATAAGGTGTTCCCCCAGAACGACTGTGCCATCTGTATCTTGGGTCCAATCATGGCATCTGTTGAACGCACACCTGGAATCAACTTGCTTCCATACAGCGAAGTGAAGAACATTGAGGGCTATGTTGGTAACTTCAAATTGACTGTAGAGAGGAAGTCATCCTATGTTGATTATGATGCGTGTAACGGATGCAGTGAGTGTGAGAAAGTATGCCCAGTGAGTGTTGTGAATGAGTATGAGTATGGTCTAGCAGATAGAAGGGCAATCTATCGTCCATTCCCACAGGCTGTTCCAAATGTCTACACCATCGACAAGCGAGGTGTCTCTGCATGCCAGGCTGGTTGTCCTGCAGGGGTGAATGGCCAGAGCTTTCTAACACTGATTCAGAATGAGAGATATGAAGAGGCATTGAGGGCATATAGAAAATCAAATCCATTTGCTGGTACTCTTGGTAGGGTCTGTACTAGTCCTTGCGAGGATGTATGTGCAAGGGCAAATTTTGATGATTCTGTAAGTATACGAAATCTTCATCGTTTTGCAGCTGACAAAGGACGAGGGATCGAGGATGCGTTATTCGAAATCCCAGAAGAGAAGACAGGCAAAAAGGTGGCTGTGGTCGGTGCTGGGCCTGCCGGTATTGCATGCGCATATGATCTTGTGCGAAAAGGATATTCTGTCTCTGTATTTGATTCAAAACCGGAAGCAGGGGGTCTCTTGCGATGGGGAATTCCTGAATATCGGCTTCCTAGAGACATCCTTAGTGAAGAAATCCAATATGTCAAAGACCACGGAGTCACTATCAAGACAAGGAAGAAAGTGAAGTCTACTGCTGAGCTACTTGAACAGGAGTTCTATGCAATCTTCCTAGGTATAGGTGCATCAGATAGTTCCAAGCTGCGGATTGATGGAGAGAATCTTGATGGTGTATTCCATGCAATTGGTTTTCTTGATGACATCAACAGTGGAAAGACTCCAATGATAGGTGATAATGTTGCTGTCATCGGTGGTGGAAATGCGGCTATTGATGCTGCAAGAGTAGCAAAACGTCTTGGAGCAAAGAATGTCACAATCGTCTACAGACGCTCTCGGCAGGAGATGCCCGCTATTCCAAGTGAGGTTGATGAGGCTGAGGTAGAGGGTATCAAGATTCGTTTCCTATCAACACCTACAAGTATAGTCGGAGATGAAGGTAAGGCAAAGGAGATTCATTGTATAGAGATGTATCTTGGAGAACCTGATGCTTCTGGACGACGGAGACCTATTCCTAAACCTGGCTCTGATTTCAAGTTTGGAGTGGACAGCGTAATAATTGCAATTGGACAGACTGTGAAACCAACTGGGATTGTATCTGAGTTAGAGCTGACAGAATGGGGGACTGTCCAAGTTGATCCTGTGACATTGCAGACATCACTACCTCATGTATTCGCTGGTGGTGATGTGGTCACTGGCCCTTCAACTGTTGTTGAGGCTGTAGCAGCTGGGAAAGAAGCTGCGATTTCGATTGATCGGTTCTTGATGGAACAAGATTTAGCAGAAGGTCGAGATACAGTCATAGAGCCAATTCCTTTTGATGAGATTGACACAAGATATGCGACTGTTAGAAGAAGAGCCAAGATGCCAACTCTCTCTAAGGCCAAGAGGAAGGAATCGTTTGAAGAAGTGGAGCTAGGATTCAAAGATTCCGAGGCTATAGCTGAGGCTTCAAGATGTCTTGGATGTTCTGTATGTTGTGAGTGTGAACTTTGTGTTGATGTGTGTGAGCGAGATGCTATTGACCACTCAATGGAACCAGAAATTGTCACCTTGAATGTTGGCACAGTGGTTTTAGCAACAGGTGCTGATTCTTATGAGCCATATGAGACCCGAGAGTATGGTTATGGCATGTTTCCGAATGTCATCACTAATGCACAATTCGAACGTTTGACAAATGCAGCAGGTCCAACTGCTGGGAAGCTAAAGCGAATCTCTGATGGTGAGAAACCCAAGAGCATTGCGTTTCTTCAATGTGTAGGGTCTCGAGATGCAAGGTTCAATCGTGACTTCTGTTGCTATGTAGGTTGTGAGAACTCACTGAAACAAGCCACCCAGATAAAGGAGAAGTACCCCGAGATCGATGTCACGATCTTTGCCATGGATGTTCGAACTCATGGGACTGGTTATGAGGCGTTGTACTTGCGAGCTAGGGAGATGGGTGTTGTCATCGTGAAGAGTCGAGCATCAGAAATTGAAGAACAATATCCCTCTCGCGACTTACAGATATTTGCTGAAGACCTCTACACAGGTATGAACTTGGGTCTTACTTTCGACATGGCTGTCCTAGCAACTGGTCTACATCCTCATATTGACACTCCTGATATAACTCGTGCATTTGGTATCAATACAGACCAGTATGGATTCTATATGTGCGCTCATCCAAAGTTGAAGCCAGTAGAGTCATTCAAAGATGGAATCTTCCTTGCTGGAGCATGTCTTGGTCCAATGGATATTGCAAAAGCGGTTGCACAAGGTGAAGCAGCAGCCGCTAAGGCTCAAGCAATCATTGCTCCGGGTCGTTTCAACATCGAACCTATCTATGCTGAGATTGACACTGACAAGTGTATCAAGTGTGAACTCTGTACAGATGTCTGTCCTTACGGTGCTCCAACTCTTGTTGACGAAACTATGATCATCGCAAAGGAGTTGTGTCAGGGTTGTGGTACTTGTGCAGCAGGGTGTCCCAAGCTTGCTATCGATATGAAGCACTTCAGAACCAAGCAGCTCACTCCAATGATTGGCGCTGCTGCAGGAGGACTCACATTAGAGCGAGAGGAACCACAATAGGCTCTTTCAAAACTGAGGCAAAGACACAAATCAGATGTATCTATGATAATAAGATGACTTGATGGATTGGAGGTGCTCCTAATCCAACCTGAAATAGCACTACCAGAAGGATTCAAATTCCACGTAGCTGAGAGTGATGAAGATATCAAAGATGTCATAGAATTCAATACATCCCAGCACAATGAGTTGATAGCTGGATTTCTGAAACGTCGAATAGAGCATCTGCCAGAGTTCGAACACCGACTGAACTTCTTTATTCGTGAGAGTGATTCGACCAAAATAGTATCTGCCATGAGTGCAGTTCCAAGTGTCTGGGAATACGATGGCATT
>JAEOST010000053.1 GCA_016840245.1 Candidatus Thorarchaeota archaeon | reverse complement strand
TACTAATTACCTGGCAAGGCTCGTCTTCAATCATGAAGTAACTTCCTGGCTTCAAGCTCTTGACACTTGTTTTCCTGATGCTCAATATATATCACCAGTCTAGTCTTGCAGACCACACTCACCTTCAATCTTCAGATTGTCTCTAAATACTTTGTGGGGAGGCTACATTGACAATAGTAAAAAGGGGATTTGGACCACACAGAGGTTGGGGCTCGCGATGATAGAGGAAATGCCTCAGATTCTGAGCAAGAAAAGAACCGTCGGACTGGTCTGCAAACCTGGCCGGCCTGATACAGAACGTGTTGCAGAAGACATTGTAGCTTTTCTTGCATCTCATGATATTGACGTTCTAGTAGATCAAGGATCTTGTCAAGTAGTACACGATCGTACTGAACAAACACGAATCTCCAAGATGGATGTCGATTTTGTGGTCACATTGGGTGGGGATGGTACTATCCTACACACACTCACTAGATTACCCAATCGTGAAACCCCTCTCTTCTGCGTGAACAGAGGAACAGTCGGATTCATGACAGAGGCTGATGTGACAACTGCAGTTAGTGCTCTTGAGAGAGTTATTCAAAATGACTGCATCATTGAGAGCAACATCAATCTTTCCTCTGGAGTAGGCGAACGTGAGTTCGAAGATGCTCTAAATGAAGTGTATATAGTATCAGCAGTGCCTGGCCGTCTTCTCACTTTCCAAGTCTTCGTCGATGGCGTGCACGTTGACTATGGACGTGCAGATGGTGCTATGTTAGCAACGCCCGCTGGGTCCACTGCATATGCTCTTGCCGCAGGGGGTTCTGTTCTTACTCTCAATGTTCACGGTCTTATCTTTGTGCCAGTATGTCCCCCACGATTTGAACTGAAATCGATGGTCATCCCTGACTCCGCTCTCATGGAGCTTGAACTTGTTAAACCTGAGGCACCAGGATTAGCAGTAATTGATGGTCAAGTACGACATGGTGTAGAAGCAACCAAGACTGTGTGGATGAAGAAAGCTAAGGGCGTAAGTAGATTTATCCGATTATCTGACAATTACTATGACCGTCTAAGGTCTCGCCTTATACCTCGAACATTGTAGGTGATCGATATGGGACACGTATATGTCCTTGATACTGGCGCCTTACTCACCAACTGGACACTCCAGAATCCTGAATTAGTGTTGGTAACAGTTACTTCAGTCGTTGATGAAATAGAGAATCAACCGAGTCGTATTCGAGTTGAGAATCTGAAGATGAGCGACCGGCTCCGAGAGATAGCCCCTGAGTCTAGCCATCTAGATCGGGTTCGAGAGTCAGCGAAGGTGACTGGTGATATTGCAGTACTATCTGCAACAGACTTCGATATCGTTGCGGTTGCTCTTGGAGAGCGTGAGCGTGGTAATGAGGTCACAGTTGTATCAACTGATCTTGCTGTATTGAATACATCGCGTTACCTCAAGCTTGGAATTCTTGATCCCTCTGGCAAAATGAAGGAGTTAATCTTCTGGGTCTTCTATTGTCCTGCATGTTCCCATCAGCAAGAGAAAGGTCCTAGAGATTTAGAATGTCCGGTATGTGGCACTAAGATGAAGCGCCGCTCAAGCAAAAAACGACGTGCCTGATGAAATTCTTGTAATACTCTGGTCATACCACGGGTTATGTTTCAATGAATTCTACACAGAGTGCTGTAGAGGTGTCCGAATTGACAGAAAAACCAAATCTCACTATTCATCGCGACCTAGATGATATTAAGACTCAAGTGAAACGCGAGTTGGACACCGTTCGAGACCTGATGAGTTCCCTCTCATATCGCTCTAGTTCTCCCGGTTGGAGCGCTCCCTTCCAACTTCATAGACTACGTAGAGCTCTCCGGATTCATTATTTAGCACTAAAAATTAGAGAGTCAACCCCTCTTCCAACAGGCCTTCGTGAACTGTCATGGGTCCTCGATTCTAAGACAGACTCGATGTAGTTATTCACCGATTATCATTACTTCGATAGACCTACTTCGACTCTTATTGTCAAAGTCAACGAATGCAATCTGTTGCCATGTACCAAGTGTCAGGTTCTTATTTACAAAGGGTACCGTAAGGCTGGGTCCAATGACTGATGCTCGAATGTGGGAATGTCCATTTCCATCACGCCAACGAAGATGATGCTCGTATACCTCATTCTCTGGAGCAAATCTTTCCATAGCATCTGGAAAATCCTTCAGAAGTCCACCTTCGTATTCAATTGTTATTATAGAACCTGTTGATCCTATACAAAACACCGTGCAGATTCCGTTGTTGAAACTACTATCTGAAACCACTTTCTGAACTTGCTGAGAGATATCAATCATGTCACAGTTTCCTCTGGTATTCAGATTTATCTTTGAATGGTATGTTCCCATAGAACCTCAACTCCAACTAATGATATGTGTGGTTTCATACTCTTCTATCTTATGCCATATCTGGTGGACACACCGGTACCCGTCTTCGGCATTCGATCCGTGATTAGCTCATGCAGCTTGTCCCTTCTGTCAAGAAGATCCTCCTCACGAGCTTGGAGTGTAAGGAGCGCTGCTGTGTAGCTATCACTTTCCATTGGACGTAATACTGCCAGAACTGCAATCATTACATCATCCTGAGTGATAACGGCGATTCTGTCCATCTCTTTCAGTAATTTTCTCAGCACTTTCTTTCTCTTTGGAAAGAACTCGAACTGGGTGATAAAAACTGTATAATAATCTTCGAATGCTTCTTTGTATTCTTTGATATTCATGAAGCCTACTGCTGAACTGCTAAGCATCTCTACTGCTTCGTTAATCAGTCCCTTATTTCCAGTGGCAATTGCTTCGAGCCCCGCAGTTCGGGTCCAAATAGTAGAAAGTTCAACCACTTCTAAGTCAAAATAGAACTTAGCCACCTTGCTAGCCATCTCACTAGAAATCCGATGATACTCAATATACTTTGCATCATCTCCTAGGCTCTTTGCACACTCAGCAGCCTTGCTATAGTACTTGGATGCATTCTCAGACTGATCAGTACTGGAACTCTCCTCAGCAAGTTCTACATAGAGGTTGAGCGCTTTCTCAAGCTGACTTAACGCTTCATTCTCCTTACCATATTCATGTAGAACATCTGCTGCTTCTTCAAGAGCAACCGCTTGTAGTTCCTTGTCATCCTCTTCCATGTAGGTATTTGCTTGTTGTTCATAGAACGATACTACTGAATCATAGATTGCATCAGCCTGCTCAGAATTGCCCCAGTTTCTAAGGCACATTGCTTGAAATCTGAGATACTTCTTCTCAGACTCTATGTCACCATCCTTCGCTGATTTCTTGGCTAGCTCTTCGAAAAGTTCGCTACCATGTTTGAATGCCCACTTAGCTTTCATTACTCTACCAATCTCTTGGTACATGCGACCCGCCTTGACAATAAGAGGTGCAAGAATCTCTGGCTTACCCTTCATCTTCATGTATGCTTCAGCAGCTTTCATCATCGCCCCTCTTGTGGCTGCGGTGACTCTCAATAGTTTATATGCCTCATGTGCAGCATCGAAGATGTTTCCCGCCTTCTCAAAGAAACCAGCTGCCTCGTAGAGTTCACCAGCATCTATCATCAGTCTAGTAGCCTCAGGTGAGTCTCCGGCAATTTGCATGATTTGAGCTACTTCGGCTAAGGCATTTCCGGAAGCGACAAGATCTCCTTGGTTCTTGGTGGTTTCAGCATATCTGAATGACAGTCGTCGAGCTCGGTCATAGATCCTTGATGCTAGTTCATCATCACCTGCTGAATAATAGAGCCTACCCACTTTCTTCAGTAGTTTTACTGCTCCAGGGATGTCATTCTCTTCTTCAACGATATCTGCAAGATTTTCCAGAGCATCTGCAGCCTTGATGGTCAGGTCCTGTTTCTCTTCTTCAATTTCTGCAAAGTCTGATGCTCTAAAGTAAAAGTCAGCTGCCTTCTTGTATTCTGTTGCGTTTTCAGCAATCTTTCCTGCATTCTTGTTGAGATTAACAATTTCTTGATAAACCTCAGGATCACTGGGCATACGAACCAGCATCAATGTGGCATTCTCAAATGACTTGAAACAATCATCAGCGAGATACATATCTCTATAGATTAGCCCTATCTCCTGATAGATTCTAGAAGACTCTCGGTACCTCTCAGCTGCTGCAAGTTTTTCAGCTAGCTTCTCAAGCTGCCTAGTAGCTTTCTCTCTATCACCTTCATCAGCAGCTTTCTTGGCTTTCTTCAATAGGTCTTCAAGCGAACTCACTGTATGTATTCCTCACTTGGAGTAGGGATTCTTTCTACTTAAAGTGCGAGAGTAACTCCAAATATTAGTTACTGTAGTACAATAATTTGGATTCACTTTGATTCTTTCATCTATCAGTTCTATGTTGCTTCATTTGTCGAATCAAATATAGTGCTATGACTAGAGATGCTAACACAGGTATCAAGAACACCGGCTGTAGATAGTAGACGAACGGATTCTGAACTAGTATGCCTATGCCCATATACATCATGAGCTTTGGTCGATGACTCTCTTCTAGAGCCTCAAAGGAGTCCAATATAATTCGTGTATCATGCATTGCGGCAACATATATCCCAATGATTCCCATTGATGGTTCATGTTCCAGACCCTCTGAGCCAAAGATACTGACGGAATAGGTTCTGTTTGAATCGACATTAACCCTAGTAACTGGTATTGATTGATGGAGAGGTATACTAGAGTATGTTAAATTCGTGAGGTCTGTTTCGAATAGACTCCATAAGCCCTCCGAAGTCATAATGTGTAACTCAATCTCTCCTGGTGTTACAACATCACAATGAAAACTGAAGATAGCGTCAGTGAGTCCACCACCTCCGGGTGGAGGAAAGTAGAAAAATTTGTAGAGGCCAATCTCTACAATCTCTTCATCAGCCAATGTATAATTGCTGACTCTGACGAAAGATTCGTGGGAGTGTTCTTCTGATTCAATAGTACTTACGAACGTGTCTTCACCAGGATTAATTTCAACTAGGGCTCTTGGCGGATTCAAGTAAATGAAATAGATTCCAACGAACAGCGGTGTGAGGACGAGGAGAATAATTACTGCTATAGATGTGACCTGAATCCGTCTGGAACTGAAGTCCAGTCCTTTTGCTATTTGCACACCAGTTATAGTTGAAGGAGGATTCCTACAAGCAGTCAACTCGGGTCCTGAAGGTTCTGTATCCGGGTTCATTTTCATCTCAACTCCAATTCAGTCGCTCCATGATTTTCCCAAAAAGAAATGATGCTGTTTCAGTTGGAGGTCCCTCCGGAACTACGATTTGCCATTCCTCAGCAAGTACCCCAAGTATATTGGTACATTCATCTTTCTTCTCGCAAGTTTCACATGATCCAACATGGTCAAACCATGTCTGTACCCCATGTGAGGGAGAATATGTGATATAGGTCTTCGATTTGTGCATCGGTGAATATCCTACAGCAAAACCAAATTTACCGCTCAGATTTGACAAATCTATTCTCATGACGCTGGCAGTGTTCTGGAGAAGACGTTCTATCCTCTGTTCCGCAATACGCTGAGCCTTACTTATGTATGGTCGAGATACTCGCAACTTCTTTGCAATTATTGATGGATTCGTCTTCTGACGTCTCTTGAGCCAAATAGTTTCTTGCTGCTTTGTTGGAAATCGCAATGCTCTAAACAGCTTGGACAACCCCTCTGAGAGTTAACCACTTATTGGTTAATTATCCAAATTTACTATATAAATCATTGCTTCTTTGTTCCATTCAACATAAGCGCCCTGGCAGGCAAATCTAGACCGGTTCTGTAGGGAAAGGCGGAGACTGTATATTTCCTTTGCACTTGAGATTCGCGATAATCCAGAAACGATGATTGACCAAGACCACATATTTAAGAATCATCAAGAACACTCAAATATTGAAACAATGATAGTCATCTTGGTAGTGTGTACCCAGTGAGTCCAAAGATTGGTATAGGCTTAATCGGTACTGGGAATATTGGGAGAGTCCATCTGACTAGTTTTCTTGCTCTCAAAGAGGCTAATCTCTTAGATATTGAAATTGCGGCAATCTGTGATATTGACGCTGAGTCACTCAAGACTGCTGTTGAGCTATTTGAGCCTTTGAAGACATACGATAATTACGAAGACTTGGTGAATGATGAGAATGTGGATATTGTATACGTCTGTACACCTACATATCAGCACTCAGATATGGTCAAGGCTTCAATCAACGCGAACAAACCGGTTCTATGTGAGAAACCACTTGCCCACAGTTGCCCTCAAGCCCGGGAATTGATGATGGTGTCACAAACTGCGCAGGTGAAGACAAGTGTGGGACTTGTCCTAAGGTATGACCAATTTCTCTTGTATGCAAAACATCTGGTTGATACAAAGGATTTCGGAAGACCGATTCTTGCACACATACGTGACGACCAGCGATTCCCCGTGGATTATAGCTACTATAGTAAATGGAGAGGAGACAAGTCCATCGCAGGTGGTGGAACCCTCATCGAACACAGTATACACGATATTGATGTCTTTAGCTGGTTCTTTGGGGAAATCGAGAGCGTCTATGCAAAGGTTGGATTCGTTGCTGAACGAGAGGTGGAGGATCATGCCTCTCTCGTCATGACACATAAGAATGGCGTTGTGAGTACTCTCGATTCCATATGGCACTGGGTTGAACGTCCGAATGAACGAAGAATTGAATTCTTCTTTGAAAAGGGGTTCATTGGAATCACACTGGAGTCAGGTAACCGATTTCTCGAGTATCACATGCAAGATGAAGATCCCGTTCGAATAAATGAAGAAACCGCCAATAATGTACTGCTAGAGACCCTTGATCTTCATGCGAAGAATCTCTCCCCTGATGCCTACGAAGCCCTGACATCAGTTGGCGGTGAGCGATATGCCGCAATGTCCTATGCATTTCTCAAAACAATTGAAATTGGAGGCGCACCCAAACCCGACTTCATGGATGCTGTTGCTGCTCACAAGATTGTTGATGCTGCGTACGAGTCTGCAGTAAAGAATAGACCTGTCAATCCACTATGAACTATGGAAATCCCTCTAGGAATATGGGTCCTCCCATCAGTAGTGCAATAATCAAGACTATGACCATAATCATCATGATTCTTCGACGCCACTTGGGATTACGATGCTGACTCATCAGATTACCCTCAATGAATTATCGTGTATGTATCTGTGGACATCCTTAAGTACGCTCTCATTTTTCTCCAAACACAGATAGAAATGAAGGAACTCTCACTTGATCAGGTCGATAGTAGCAAGTATGATGCCGTTATTGCAGGGGCTGGTTCTGGCGGCCTCTTGACAGCTCTAGCTCTATCTGCTGAGGGAAAGAGGGTTCTCATTTTGGAGAAAGGCGATCGTATCGGTGGAGTCTGGTATGGCTATGACATCAATGGATATCGAGTAGACTATGGTCTTCACGTAATTACACGTGTTAAGAATGGTGCATTTGCTCGATTCATGAGGACATACCTTGATCCCCCTCCTGAGTTCATCCTTCATGATGGCTGGTTCTTCAGAGTTCATGACAAAGTAGGTACGATTCCTTCCACCGTCGGTGAAACCCTCCGATGGCCTCTCACTGGTATACGCGGCCGCCTTGGTCTGGCTCGCATTGGTGCGAAAATCAAGACAATGAAACTGGAAGAGATGAAGAAGTACAAAGATATCTCATTTCTTGAATTCATGCGGTCGAAGGGTGCGATGAATCAAGTCATGCTGGATGTCATGCAGAGTGCTATCTACATGGCTGCAGGTGTTGGTATCGAGAGGGCATCTGCTTACGAGGCGCTCCGTACATTGAAGGACACAGATAAGGAGTCATCCAAACTTGGCTCTGCGAAACGTCTTATCTTCGGGGGCGGCGACTACGATGAAGGTTATTTGATAGGTGGTATGCAGTCACTTATTGAACAAGTAAAAGATACAATCAATGGGGATTACGTCCTGAACGCAGAGGTTCAGAGTATCAATGAAGTAGATGGATGCGTATCGGGTGTTACAGTCAATGGTACCGAAATCACACACTCCACTGTCATCAGTAACATACCCCTCTGGTCTATGTCTAAGATTGTGAGATCTAGTCAGCCCGAGATCAACGAATTCTTCCAGAAATGGGATCACATGGAGGTTACACGAGGATTAACACTCTGGCTTGGTTTAGATAGAGTTGTGATAGGTGATAGGAAATCCCGGGTCTTAGTTCACCCGAATCCCAATCGATGGTTAGTTTCTGTTTCTAGTTTTGACCCGACGAGTGCACCTGAAGGGAACGAACTTGTAGCAATGGCTATGGTGCCAATACCAGGGAAGAGTGTAGAAGAACAAGTTGCGATAATGAAGAGCAATGGTTTCGAGACTTACCACCCTGAGATTTTGGAACATATTGAGATGGAACATGTCCAGATGTCCTATGCAACACGAGCCGCCCTGATCCCTGGACAGACCGATTTGGATCGTCCTGGTCCTCAGACTCCAATCAAAGGACTGTTTATCGTTGGAACTGATACTGCTGGCTCTGGTGTTGGTCTTCAGCAATCTGCAAATTCAGCTGAGGGGGCTTTACTAGCCCTTCGAGAGTATTGGACTTCTACTCCTTGATGGCCTTAAGTGAGAACATCATTGGTAATGAAACGAATCCTTCTGGGAGTTCCCACCGTAACGGTCCCTTTTCCTCTAAGAACATCAATGCCTTATACGAAGTGAATGGAAATTCATTGAAGAACTCGATTCGAAGTCCAGCCTTCACTGCACTATTTAGAATTGTAGAGACCGTGTGTCCCCACTCATACTGATTTAGTTTCTTCATTTTCTTATCAGATGCGTATGATGTATCTGATTCGAAGTGCAGAGGATCTTTACCCTGGAAATATGGATACATCACCTTGAGTATCGGTTGTTCTATCTCATCGTCAAATACCCAAAAGAACGGATGAAATTCCCTCAGATAGTAGAATCCCCCGGGTTTCACATATCGTGCTGCAACCTGTAGGAGTCGCTCCATGTCAGGCAACCAATTAATGACACCCCCAGACATAAACACAATATCAAACTGCTCATCGAGTTTCTCAGGTAGTTTATAGACATTAGACTGAATGAACCTTGCATTCATGCCAATTTGCTTACTCAATTTCCTAGCCAACTCTATTGCATTCTCGGCTATGTCTACTCCAGTAACATCAGCACCTAATCTACCCCATGAGAGAGTGTCAAGACCGAAGTGACACATGAGGTGAAGTAGGGACTTCCCTTTAACATCACCAATCTCTTCAAGCTCAATTGGGTCCAGAGTCTGATTTCCCCTTAGGAATCCCTCAATATCATAAAACTCAGATTTCTCGTGAGCAAGTGTTCTCTCTTCCCAGAGCTCTTTGTTTGCCTTGATGAACTCCTCCATTCCACACACCTACTTGCTCAATTTCTCTATGACTCGCTCAATCAAAATGGATAGCCTACTGGCACATGCCTCATAGACCTCTTTCTCACGACCCCAGCAGTCATCGATATCACCTTCATCATCCACAAATTCCGTAAGAAGGAATGCCCTCTCCTTCGGTGCATTGTACCCTTTGACGATTGTGTCTCTGTGTCTGGCCTCCATTGTGAGAATCAAATCATATTCTTTCACCATCTCTTGAACGAATAGACTTGCAGTATGTCCAAGAAGTGAGAGTCCCTGTTTCTTCAAAACATCATGAGCCAGTTTCTCTGGACCATCGCCCTGATCAGCACGTATCCCTGCAGAAGCGACTTCAATCTTTCTTATCATTGGGTTTCTATGGTCCCTGATTTTGGCCTTGAAGATAGTTTCAGCCATTGCACTTCTTCCAGTGTTTCCGGTGCAGACAAAAAGTATTCTCATGAAAATCAATCACCTCAAGAGATGACTATCATATAGTCCTAACGAAACCCCAATAATGCAATTGAATTGATGTCTACATCTCAATGAATTTCTTAACAAGCAACCCAACTAAGTGGAAGAGCCTGTCTGCGCACTCCACATATACCTCCTTTTCCTGACCGTTACAATCAACAATATCTCCGGATTCACCCACATATTCAGTAAAAAGAAAGGTCTTGTCTGGAGACGCATTGTAGTCTTTAACCAGAGTATCTATGTGCTGTGCTTCCATTGTGAGAATCAAGTCATATTTCTCAACTAATTTCTGAGTCACTTGGGTTGCTGTATGGATGTCGAGTGAAACTTTTTTTTCCTTCATCACTTCTTTTGCAAGCGTTTCAGGATCCGCTCCTCCTTGAGCATTTAAACCTGCAGACCCAACTCTGATCATTCTAACTCTCATATTCTTTAGATGGTTAGTGAGTTTTCGAAAGATAGCAGCAGCCATTGCACTTCGACCAGTGTTTCCTGTACAGACAAACAATATTCTCACAATATTCCACGTCTGTACATCACATTGTTTGTTTATTAGTCCTAGCGAAAAGGTTTTGTTATACCGATGCGCGCCCCGAAACAAGTACAGATTCGCGCTCAGGAGATTTTCCTATGACCTTGATTGAGATTCGTTGGCACGGACGCGGAGGACAAGGAGGCGTCACATCAGCCGAGCTACTTGCTAAGGCTGCATACATTGATGGTTACAAAGGTGTTCAGGCTTTTCCATATTTTGGAGCTGAACGAAGAGGAGCACCAGTGAAGGCATTCACTCGTATCTCTGACTCAGTGATACACGTTAGAAGCCAAGTCTACGAACCAGATGTTGTAGCAGTCCTAGACCCAAGTATTATTGATCTAATTGACGTGACTGAAGGTCTCAAAGAGGGCGGCAAGATAATCGTAAACATTGACAAGAGACCTGATGAACTTGACTTGAGAGGAAAGGTCTACACATTTGATGGAACTGGAATCGCCCTTAAACTTGGACTTCTTGTAGCAGGTCTTCCTGTCGTTA
>JAEOST010000052.1 GCA_016840245.1 Candidatus Thorarchaeota archaeon | reverse complement strand
GCATAACAATGTGTACACTCAATTTTCACAGGTGTAGCTTCTTCAGTACCTACCTGACTCTTGAGTAAAACATCCCTCAGACTCTCACGCATTGTTTCCATTAGACTGGAAAGATTTGGCTGGTTATCAGTGGCAATCGTGATACCCACCTATCGGTCAGAGGCTGAAGAACTCCCTATGATAACATATTCTTCTCCCCCATCAATTGTCCTGCCATAATACCACGCCTCAGATGTTCCAGTTTCAGATATGTTTTCAGATATGAATCTGACATCGTGTTCATGAATAACAGATCTAACAAGCTGATACATATCATCGGCTTCTACACCATCTGCCATACTAAATTCACATGAGACCTTTTGATCTAATTGACTATCCATTATTTTCTTCAGCTTTAATAGATCTGCTTGAGAGAGATACGCATCCCGAACTGCTGCTTCATGGCCATGAGGTAAGCTCATTTGTGTATGACCGTGTTTCCTGCAACTTACTGTTAACTTAAACTCGTCATCATCATCAAGATGTTCTGTAATTTCTTCCAAGTCAACAATCTCATGGCATTTTGCGCATTCGTAGAGATTCTGATAGATTGTTACAAGCAATTCATGATTAAGATTTGGAATATAGTATCTTTTGTCACTGTGATCCTCGCGACACTTTGCATCAAGCTCTACAAGGTCTCTCCGTAATCTGGCATTTCGGATAGACAGCGCTGTATTGCACTTTACGCATGTCAAACTACTTTCGATTGATTTCCTGCGATCTATGTGCGGTTCTAGTTCCTCAAATCTCTTGTAGACTTCAGTTGATACTCCTTTCTTCATTGTACCATGTATCGGGCAGACTAATTCAATCTCAGTCCAACTTCCACTGACTTTGTGATTTAGAATTTGAGTCACGAGATTACATTCATTACACTTGAGTAGCGCATTCGTAACTTGCTGAGTTGAATCCTTGCTCCACTCTAAAGGAAAATCCATCTCGTAATTGTGTCCATTAATACAACTACATTTCAATTTGTACGATGTTCTTTCAAGGTCTGCCTTTCGTATGGACAATGGATGTTGACATTCTTTGCAGCTGAGAACTTGGTCAACTACTTCATCCTCAGAGATTTCTTCAGCAACTTTGACAAGCAGTTTGAGATATGCGATATGAACGACTCTTTTCCTTCTACCATGGATTGGACATGAAATGTATACTCTCGAATAAGGCTCCTTCTCTTTGATCTCTACGATTCCACTTGGGAGTCCGCATTGGTCACAATAAAGAGCATGCCGCAGCAATTGCTTCAAAGTGGATTCATTCTGACCCCGTGATAGATACCTGATACTCCTATGACCATTTACACATACCCCCTTCATCTCTCGAATACCTTGTTTCTCCCCTACGGCCTCAATAATTATCATCTGTCCACAATGACTGCATGTCATGGATGCAAGAAGATCTTGAGAACTGGTGATTGCCTCTCGTAATTCATTGAGACGAGTGTGAAACTCTATTGGAAAGTCCTTCATGATTACGCCGTGATTTGGACATACGAAGGTGTATTCTTCGATTCTCTTACGAATATCAACACTATCCACACCCATCAAAATCCCACACTCGGAGCAAACGAATACACTATCAAGAACATCACTTGCGATGGTATTAATCTGTGTAAAGGGAATGTCCCTTCGGTCTCTATGGTGATTCCTGCAAATAAGATGAAAACGGAAGTTTGATCCTTTTATTTCAGCACGCTGGACATAGAGTGCTCCTCGGCACTTTCCACAGGTGAACATATCTCTCCCTCAGATTTTGGCGTGCCGCAGTAAATAGGAAACTGACTCTAAATTAATGTGATAGGTCAACTAAATGTTTTTCGGAGTGCTGAGACTCTTGTTGCGATGTTAGTTGACGGTTAGAAAGATTGAACTAGCTGCGTGTATCCGTCGAAATAGGTTTTGGAGATATGTGCCCGTCGTATCTATTCAAAGTAATCACAGTCGGTTCTGCTTCAGTTGGCAAGACATCCATAATTCTCAGATACACGACTGGTACATTTCGTGAATACTATGCTCCAACCTTAGGTGCGGATTTTGCGACAAAGCAAATGACCATCGATTCCAACAGCGTCAAACTTCAAATTTGGGACCTTGGTGGTCAAGTATTTCTTCAGGATGTCCGAGCGAAATTCTACAATGGCGCTCGTGGTGTAGTATACATGTTCGATGTTACTCGTAGAGATACACTTGAAGACATGCAGGGATGGATTGAGGAAGTC
>JAEOST010000513.1 GCA_016840245.1 Candidatus Thorarchaeota archaeon | reverse complement strand
GTTATGATGACTAGATACTGGGCCAGTACAAGTCCTTCAGGCAATATCACTGAGACCAATGGTGAGGTGCCATAGAGGTCTCCAGCTCCCAGTGAACCAATGTGCATTGAGAAGCTGATATTTCCGGGATATACACTAGGAGTGACTTCACTGCCGTGCCAATTGACAGAGAAATTACCTGTAGTGATTGTCATATCAAGGTAGATGTCATGGGTGACATTGTCATTGTTCCTAATCAGAGCGGTAAGATATGATGACTCACCACTCTCCATTGATACCGGACTGAAGCCGGCACTCTCAAAGCCGACTTCACCAGCTCCAACCGTTGTTCGATTGAGAATACCAAACATCTTGTAGTATGCCTCAATGACGTTACTGCCAAGCTCAACACGAGTACCAGACTCCACGTCAACAAGACCGACGCCACCCAATTTTTCGATGACAACATCGTCAGATGTCTGAACTTCGAGAAAGACTGGTATCACAAAGAACAAATCTCCACCAAGATGATACAACAAGCGGTTTCCGAATCGGTGTTTACCCCATAATTGAATCTGAGTGCGAACATCGTCAGCTGTTTCGAATGCCTGTCTAGCTGCGTTGGGACCAAGATATGTGGACTCACCTGGAGCCTCATTTGCTGCATAGAACGTCAGTTTTCCGAAGTCATGCTCCCCGCAACCCATGACGTATATACCAGCCAGATTATGAGCTTGGGATCTCAAGAATTCCGTGTTATGCATGGCAACAAATCGTTCGACTCCTCCAATCCTCATGATGATATAACGTGTGTCTGAATCAGAAGGAGTCTGATGGAAGTCCACTCCACTCTGCCATTGGTAACCGTTAGTCACATGGGTATAATATACTACATCTAGTTGGCGTTCATAGAAGTCCTCAGGCCACTTCATCTGTTTCTGTAACCAAGCTGGAGCCTCTTGCCAGTCATAATACCCCATATACGTTCGTTCTAGGAAGAAGTCCTCGTTCTCCATTGGAGTCTTATAGAATTGCAATTCACCGGACTCAATTCCAACAAGTACGACTCCTAGAAATCGCATGTAATGCTCTTTTGCATATCCTGTAGATAGATCGTAGTCGATAAACACAGAAACAGCATAGAAGAGATTTCCGTTGTTGTCTAACACTATGTAGGGGTCTCTGTCCACGTTCAAACCTTGAAGTAAGACATTTCTGACTCGTGACAGAACATCTCGTTCAGCTAGCAGATTCATATCCTTACCCATAAATGACCAAGCATCGAACCCAAGCATGAACATATAGAAGAGCGATTCAAATCCAGTCAAACTATAATCGGATTCTCCTGAGAATGAGTGATTTCCAACCTCATCAAAACCAGGTACATCAACAAAGACGGGATCATAAAAGCTGCTCCCCTCACCATAGTAAGTGTGAATGTCTTCACTTCGATTAAGAAGCGATACTAAATTATCATGTTCGATGATATCACCACTGAATGCATCCAAGACCACAAGACCTTGAGTATGTGTATAGATAATATGCTGATTGATGAAACTGGTCGTTGTTGCAGCCCTATCGAAAGTCAATGGGGCAATCCAGTATTCATGATTACGTAGAAAGACAATATCGGAATCAGATAAAGCCATCCAATTCGTTCCTATCTGGTTCTTCATTCGTAAGTAACTAGCAGTATTATCCCATTGTCGAACAGTAGTGAGAAATTCAACTTCGCCCTCAGGCGTAGCATTTGTTGTCAAATCATCCAATGTCAGCCATTCCATACCATCTAGATTAGCAGCCCAGTTGGTGATAGCGATATCCTTCTGGGTCTCGTAATTGAATTTCCAATCGATGTATTTGTCACCCTCCATTTGTACTCCATAATAGAGACCCTGAACCACTGGAAGTGACACACAAAGTACAATGAGGAAGACTGCAGCAACACCATAGGTCCTTGGAGATCCTACAATGGGAATGAGTCGTTCGATCTTCAATCGCCGCAACTCATCGGAAATATGGGCACGGTCCTCCATGAGAAGTGAAACTCTACGGCGATAGTCCTCTGAAGTAATTCCCCCTGATTCGTACTCCTCACGCAGAGATACAAGTTCACCCTGTAATCGCACTAAGTCGTCTTCCAAGTTCTGTATCTTACTCCGCATCCGAGTTCCGGCGTCCCCTGAATGAATTCTCATCATAATAAACATCAAACTGCCAATGAAACAAGAGGCAAGTATAATGATCAACGTCATATAGGTCATCCAAGTTCCTGCATTCACAGTCCACATTGGGACTCCCAAGATTGCAAGAGTTGCACCAATTGCTCCCAAGAACAGCCCCTTCGCAATCATAGTGTAGATATCTTTCTTTTTTGATAAGAACTCAACAACTAGACTCAGTGAAATTCTTACTCCTGTAGCGAAGAGAATTGTGCTTACGAGCCCGAAATAGAGCTGGTAGGCCTCCATGGCGGGAATAAGACTCACAATTGACTCTGCAGATGTAGCAGGTGAGAATGGTAGAGCAAATAGTGTGTTCAACTGGCCAGAGGATATTGAAATTGACCCATGGCCCATGAGAAACATTAGGAATGCTACATTCTGGCCTGTTATTGAATAACCTCCAGTACTCATATAGAAGAGGAAGAACATACCAAACTTGATTAACATCCAGAAGGCAGCAGGTCTAGGTTCTAGGCGTTTGAGTACAGGGCCGGTCTGTGCGAGAGCTGAGATGGCTGTCAATGAGGTGGACCGTTGAGGTAATGTGATGCTACTGAGTAACGCGAGAAGTATTGATGCGTTGATGACATTCCACTCAAGAGTCCATGTGTTCCAGAAATTCACACCAGCCTTAGAATCGTACATCTCTAGGTAGATGTTCTGTCCAAGCCACCATCCGTATAGAGCACCCAGACCAACGATAGCAATTCCTGCAATAATCAGTAGTGTGAAAATGTACCTTAGATATTTCATATGCTGGAACCTCGGAACATTATAGGTACGAGGTGGCAAGGACCCATAAGAGGATAGCGTTTGGGCAGATATCACGTAGCAGATGGTTTTCGTGCTTTCAGGAAGTATATTGCAGCTGTGGCGATGACTACACCAGAGATAGTAATCACAATAATTAGTGAAGTAGAGCCTGGTTGTGCAGTATCAATAACAGTAACCAGTGTAGAGTGGGAAGCAGTATTCAGGAAGATATCAGTAAGAACCAGAGTAATATTCCAGGTACCGGGTGTTAGGCTTGTGAATGAATAGTTTATATCCGATCCATCCCATGCACCTGCTTCGACTTCTGCACCGTTAACTAGAATCGAATATCCCCAAGGTGTAAGGTCATACCCTGTCCAGTTGAGAGTAACCGTTGTATTAGTAGAAATAGTGAGGTTACTGAGTCCTTGGATGACAGGTCTATTCTCATCGCTCATTGGTAGATTGTTATTGTGAGCCTCTATTGCATCTAATTCTACGAAGTCACCCGTACTATATTCAACTCGCACATACCGAACTGATTCTAGCTCAAAGGCGCTTAGATCGAAACTCGCGTTCCCACTTGCGAATCCAAGAAAGCTGAATTGTTGATCAAGACTCTCAGTCACCGTAACGGAGTAGTTACCTATGGCAATAACCGTAAAGTCAGCACCTTCACCATCGATGATCTCTTCATCAAAGCCCATGTCCAATGTTAGATACCCATTTCCATAGTCATAGAAAATCGATGCCGTTGAACCATCTGGAGCACCTATTGCATTCTCTCCAGACGAATACCAAGCGGAGCGTGATGTTATGACAGCATCAGCATAAGGGTCTCCATAGTCAACCACAATCTGAACCATTGTTGTAGATGTAGTTTGAACACCATCTTCATTCACCACTTGTAGTGTCATATTATATGACCCGGGGGTCCAGAGGGCCCAGTCATAGATATGGTGTTCAATAAGGATACCAGTCAGATTTGCAGAACTGACAAGCTGGTTATTTTTCCAGAGATACCACGAAGTCACTCCATGAACAGACCAATTGAGATTAACATCCTCAGTTCCCCACTTGATTACTGTGGGATATGGAGTTGATGCAATTACTGGTAAGTCGGGAGGAAGAACTGTCATAATAGTTGTGTGCGAGGAGGTGTGTTGAGCCCAGTCGTATGCTACCAGTGTGATATTGTAGACGCCCTCATCAAAGATTGGCAGGTCCCATATGATTGATTTTGATTGTTCTGTCCAGTTTTGAAGTATATACACCTCATCATTCACAATGAGTTTCCAATAGCGTGGAGTATGGTCAAAGAGGTCCCATTGAAATGCAACACTTGTGTTCCAATAGATAGATGCATCAATATTCGAAGTATCAATAATGGGTGAAGCAGATGGATAAACAGTTGCCGTTATATTATCTATGAAGACTGGAAGAGAGCTGTTTAGCATTGTTAACACAATGTTATGAGTACCTATACCAACAGTATTCAGATCAACTGTGATATCAGAACCATCCCATAGTTCGTTCAGAATGATTGAATCATTTATCCGAAGGTCAATAGTGAGAGGAAGTGAAGTAAATCCACTCCATACCACAGAGGAATTAGCTTGTCCCAACTCGATTGATGTTGGACCCTCACGTTCGAAATGGTAAGTCCCTATACTTACATTCATACTATCGTGAGTCTTCTGGCCGAAGTCATTGAATATCTCAAGGGTCACATTGTGGATTCCTTCATCCAAGATACCTAGGTCAAAGTCAAGATGTGAGGGCCGCCAGAACTTGTCATAAGTAAAATCACCGTTCTCTATTTCGGAATCATCAAGATACAGTGTATAAGACCCGTCATTGTGTTGTTTCGTCCTGTAGTTATACCATGCATCCCAAGTGACATTGACACTCGACCCCGTACGTATATACGCATCATCAGGCGAACTCAAAATTGGAGTGTATCGGAAGCGCTCGCTTCGGTAGACACCATAGAGATAGTCTGGAGTGTCTGGAAAGTCCAGCTGCCATACCACTGTACCTAGAGGATCGACCTCCATGATTGACGGATTCCCAGACCAGTAGCCAAATGTCCCAAGCCGATTTCCACCAGGAAGACGATCAGCATCACCCCAGCCCGCACTAAAGTATTGAGCTGATGCAGCCCAAGACCAGGTCTCTTGAGCAGTCATGTCCGTTTCATTTATCGTAATCTCGAGGATTCGTGAATTAGGACCTGTGCCCTCTTGATTGTGGTAATCATTGTCAAAGATGATGAATGTATCCTCGTCAACCTTTTCTACAGAGTGAGCATGATAGAATAGGCTCTCTTTCGGATAGCCAAACCTGTCAAACAGACTAAAGTTACCGTATTCACCAAGACCCCAGATAACACTGCCATCAGTATGATTGATCTTGAAGAATGTATTTGTATTTCTAGAGTTATGATAGAGAATGTCTTCCTCTACATCGTAGAAGAGTGTGTTTGAATGGGTTATGTCCGGGTTTCCACCTGCAGTGTCATGAAAGGGACACCACCATGTATGAGAGATGTAGTCGTTTGTATCCAAGCTCCAAATTATATCATTAGTACGATTAATCTCTCTTATTGTATCGAAGCGATAGTAGCTCTCATCTATTTCCTTATCCACACGGGAGAGTGAAAAGATTGTGTCCCCATTTGGATTGTACTCGTACTCGTGATGGCTCGAGATTCCCAAGTAATCAATAGTATCATCCAACAGGTTCCACAAAGCGGCACCACTAGGTGTTCCAACTAGAACGGTATATGGGTCTATGAACTTAGCCATCGTGTTGAAGACTGGCACACTTCCCAGAAGTTTGTCTGCAATTATGTTTCCATCCATATCCATTACAACGAGAGTCGTGTTGGGTTCCCCAGTAGCACGGACCAACTGACCAAGTACAAACAGATTGTACCCTTCGAATGCATCATCTGTTCTGGATACATCAAAACCTACGGAATAAGGATCGAGAACTGCGGATGGTTCGAGATCCGGCTCTGAAATCGCAATCCCTAAGGATTCTGATAGTCCACTCGACGTTATTGGTGTATAACCAAGATTTGCAGGTGTTGCTAAGAGTATCAATACTAGAAGTGCTATAGCCAAGACTTGACAACTACGTAGCATTACCTCTGCTCCTAAATCAACTATGCCCCAATGCTTTTGCTTGTCTTCTGAATAGGACTATGGGTATAATCATTAATAGGATAATGAAAGAAACACCCAGAAGAAAGATTGAGTCAAACTCTGGTTCTTCTATTGATACTAAGACAGTGTCAACAGCCATATTGCCACTCTCATCATAGACTATGAGTGTGACATTCCACAGTCCTGAACCAGTTGTACTCAGTATATAGGAAACTGTAATTCCGTCCCAATCACCACTGTCAACTGCACTTCCATTGACAAGAATCGTATAGTTCAGGGGGTAGCTATCAGTGGCAGTCCAAGAAAGGTCTATATCCAATCCACTTCCGATTCGGTTCACATCATCAAGTGGCGTGATATCCGGAGGGGTAGTGTCTGGAGGATAGCCATAATTAATGGCCTCAATTGCATCCAACAAGATGGTTCCATTCTCATAGTGTTCAATTCGAATATAACGGACCCAAGTCAGGCCATAATCCAATAAATCAACACTGTAGTTTCCAGTATGAGTGCCCATTGATGTAAATGCGGTGTCCAAGTCAGGAGTTGCTGAAAGCTGATAGGCGCCTCCGTCTGCAATGACGCGGAAGTCTATAGATGTGCCATCTAGAACTACTTCAGCACTCATATTGAAAGTCATATATCCAGAAGTATAATCCAAAAATATTGATGCATATTGTCCATCTGGTGCACCTAGAGCATTTTCACCATTGGCGTAAAAACTTGACCGTGAATCAACTACTGAGTCTACATACATGTAAGGACCTTGCGCCACCACTGAAGTGATACCTGTCTGAAACAATAGTACAAGCCCAAGTACGATTGTGAAGAGTTTTCGATTCATCATTGTTTCCTCTGAGATGTTCCCCTCGGTATGGATGCCTGCTATCGCTGGCTCTAAAGAGGATTTCGATGATGGTTAGATATGCACTTTCCGGAAAGCCTTTTGAGGGGGAAATTATCTCCCGCACGTCGCTGGAGTGAAGAGTTAGAATGAAAAAATCTGCCGTGCTATCGATTCTCATTCTCTTAATGATAACAACCTCAGTATCACTGACAAGTGGAACATCATCAAGAAAGTCGGCAATGGTGATATCACACAACACACCATCTGATGCCCCATTACAAATAAATCAAGAATACATAGATGATATAGAAAACTCACTCACTCAAACAGGCTATAGTCCAAGTCAAGCAATGAACGGCTTGAATCTATTCTCAGTATGGGCATATGAGCCAGGAGAGGCAGGATTGCACCACAGTGTTCTCTTAGTGACAGATATGGCAGGAAATATTGTAACTTCACGTGACACCAATGGCAGAGTTCACAATCCTGAGTTTATAGATTCGAAAACAATAATGTATATGGATCCTACTAATCCAGATCGTCCAGGTTTGTATCTCTGGGATATTGATACAACCTCACCCCAATTGCTCCTATTTCCAGTTGGGCACCACGACGTTGAGTACAATCCATTTACCAATACATTCCTTACAATTCAATTTGCAGAGGAAGAATACAATGGTGAGTCCATGTGGTTTGATGATATAGTAGAATATTCAAGCGCAGGAGAGGAACTGTGGCGCTGGGATTCGGCATTTTACATACCATTCAATGAAACTGAGTATACGCTAAGGAATGAGAAGGGAGGTCGTGGGGCAGAGTACTATCACACTAACTCAATCTTCTGGGATATGGAGGAGGACATCGTCTACTACAACGCCAGAAATCTAGACACATTCTATAAGATTAATAAAACGTCAGGTGAGATTGTCTGGGCTGCTGGTAGAATGGGCGACTTAGATTTGTATGATATATCTGGAGAGAAGAAATCCTCACTCTGGTATCACTCCCACGCACTTGAGATGATTAGCCCTAATCGATTTGTGATGTTTGACAACGATTACTGGAATCTAACAAGAAGTGACAAATATGGAGGGACAAGTCGTCTCATTGAGATATCAATCGATGAAGAGAATATGACAGCTAGAGAGGAATGGGTATGGGTTGCTCCCCAAGACTATGCAAGCATGCTACTTGGGGACGCTGATAGAATGCCGAATGGTAACACAATAGGTACGTTTGGCTACAGATCTATAAGTCCCCGAATCACTGAAGTGAACCAAGAAGGAGAAATAGTTTGGGAGTTCCGATTCCTGAATTCCGAATATGAATATAACATCTACAGACATGAACGATTTCTTGAAACTATGCAAGTAGACATTAGCAAAGATAGGTTTAATGTCGGATATGGAGATGTGATAGCATTCAATCTTGATGTACTG
>JAEOST010000512.1 GCA_016840245.1 Candidatus Thorarchaeota archaeon | reverse complement strand
GACTCAAGAAGACCCATTCCTTTTGCCATCATTCGATTGACCTTTCTAGCGATGGTTTGGTATGGTATTCCAGCATCATTAGCAAGCCGCTGCAAGAGGTCTCTGGCCGTCAGACTCAACCGTAGCACGTACCTGTGGTGGCATGATTCACGTGCATGACGACCAATTTAAGTTACCGTACTACTCTGATACTGAAAGATGGATAGGGGACAAATCTCATAAAGGGAGACATGCCGCCAACCCATGGCGGTCTACTATGAAAGACTATGATGTCGTCTTAGCAAGCGGTGCAGAGCATTTGAAAGAGAGCTTTCAAGAAGAAGGATTTCGTGTGTTCACATCTTCTCTGAACTACGATAGAAGAAGATTATTCCCAAATGCAGACATCTATGCGAAGCTGGAAGATGTTTCTGAATTGTCAAACCGCCGAGTCGTCATCATTCAAAGTTGCACAGGTTCAGGTCCAGCTGAAAGCGAACAGTATACTACATCAGACCGCGTAGTTGAACTCCTTCTTTTATTGGACCTCCTTTCAAGACCAGTAGCAGTTCGAGAAACTGGACACAAGTGCTATGAATGTAAACCAATCGCATCTCCAACTAGCGTGGAGGTTGTTCTAACATTCCAACCGTTTGCTTTACAGGACAAGGCATTCAGAACTGGAGAAGCAGTATCCGGAAGATGGGCTATTGAAACCATCGCAAAGGTCTGCAACAAGGTCTGGGTCGTGAACCCGCATGCTCCGGACAGTCTGGACTGGGTGCAAGTTCTACGTGAGAAGAATCTCTACGAAACAATAGATGTAATTCCGGATCTAATCAGTTTCGCTCAGACTCAGTTTGGTTTCAACGATTGCATTCTTGTGACTCCAGATCAAGGCGCACAAGAGAGGTACAAAATAAAGGGTTTCACAAAGAACAGAGAGAATTCGTTCAAAGTCGATCTCCACGGAAACATTGAGGTCAAAGACAAACAGGTCATCGTAGTGGATGATCTAACCAAGAGCGGTAGTACTCTCTTGAAAGCAGCTGATAGACTGAGAAATCAAGGAGCGGATGATGTTGGTATGGCTGTCGCACATGTACTGCCTTTGATTGAGAGAGGAGAAGAACTGCTTGAGGAACTCTTAGAAAAAGCTCGTGGGATGCTTGTGACAACAAATACAATTCATACTGACCTCTTTGGAGATCAGAATCCTCAATTATCCTACAATATCGTAAAAACGTTGGTCAAGCATTTGTGAGGAGCAAAAAATTCAGTCTACGTAGTCGTCTGCTCCACCCTTCGCAGTCCATGCTTTGGTGCTTAGCTTTTCCACAAGATTCCGCTTTTCAAGATCTAGAAGAGCTTGGACAACATCGTTCTGATTGCACGCGAAATTCTTTCTTTTCAACATCGAAGCTATAGCATTTGGTCTATGTGCATTTGCTACGATGAGTCCTAGTATCTTCCGTTGAAGCTCGGTGATTTCCTCGCTCATTGTAACCATGCAAGTCGGCTCCTATTGGGTTCTTAAGCCTATCTCTAACTCGATATCGAATCAAGTAGAAACCCTTTTGTTGTGATTGACGACTGCGCAGAAGGTTGTAACATGACAGACGATAAAGAATATCATATTGCTATAGCACCCGGAGAAATTCCAGAGCTTGTGCTCTTGCCTGGGGACCCAGATCGTGCACGGGATATTGCAATGAAGTTCTTTGACGACCCCGAAGAGATTGCCAAGAAGAGAGAGTATTGGAGCTTCAAAGGTAAGTGGAAGGGCATACCAGTTGCAGTTTGTTCGACAGGTATTGGCTGTCCATCTGCAGCAATCGCCCTTGAAGAACTTGTGAAGGTTGGGTGCACAACATTTCTCCGAGTAGGTACATCAGGAGCAATCAGTCGTTCTGTTCATGCAGGAGAGCTTGTCATCTTCACCGGCTCTGTCCGAGATGAAGGTACTTCTCGACAATATGTGCCAATCCAGTTTCCAGCGGTTGCAGATCCAGAAATGGTCATGGCTTTAGTCAAGTCAGCAAAGGATAGTGGGGCAAAATTCCATGTTGGCATAGGACACAGCAAAGATGCATTCTATAGTGAACACTCTGATTATGTTACGGACCCAGAAGGAACCCTAAGAAAATGGGAAGCGATGAGGACCGCCGGAGTTCTAGCTACTGAAATGGAAGCTGCAGCACTCTTTGTCATTGGTCATCTAAGAGGAGTCAAGGTGGGCACAATATGTGTTGCCATAGGAGAGAATGTGGAGAAAGAGGCCAAGATTATTGGCAAGCCTCCAATCGACGACCTCATAGCTGTTGCTCTGGACGCGATAACCTCTTTCAAGAGATAAATGTGGTCTTAGATACCACCAAAGAACATCTTCTTTTGAACTGCCATATGGAGGTCTTCAGCGGTCCTCTTGTCAATACCAGTAAGTGTTGATAATTGATCAGGACTGGTTGCGACGAGATCAGTTGTGGTAGCTATTCCCGCATTAAATATCAGATTGATCGTGGGCTCGGGTGTTCCGAGTTCAGTTAGGAGCCCTCGAAGATCAGCCATGGTGTCAGCATTCGCTTGGGGTGGTACAACCTCAGGCATCTCACTCTCAATCGGGTCCGCTTCATCAGTCAGAGGGAGTTCTGTTGGTTCAGCAGCGGGTTCAGCAACTGGTTCGGTGGATTCCTTCAGATCACGAAGTTCAGCAATCTCTCCCACTGCACCATGTTTGGCGATGAATGAAGGTCGTAGGAAAATAACCCCTACTAAGATAAAGAGAACCAGAAGTGGGATTAGAATTACATTGCTGATATCTACCGGAACCAACGGTCCTGCTGGTCCTGGAGCTGGGAGTCCACCTACAATTCCCTCCGTAAGCAGAACAATCCAAGAATCACCAGAGAGGTCTGTAAAGAGAATTAACCAAAGAGGCGTGAACAAACCTAAACCACCAGCCTCGAAGATTAGGAGTTCGCGTAATGCTTCCTTCTTAGCCAAATAGACAAGGATTGGTGGAAGGATTAGGATTACTATCGAAACAAAGAACCATACAGAATATACTTCCCATGGTATAGCCAATATTTTGATGATTGCAGCGCCTAGAAATATCACGCAAGATAGTATTGCACCCATAAGTATACCATAGGCATATCTCATATCTCAAGCTCACCTCAACGGTCTTAGCCATCTCAACAGTGCGAGAGAATCTTTTAGGTGTTTGTAGGATTTCATTACTCACTCTCTCAGTTTTTTGTGAATCATTAGTCAGAGAAGTGAACTATTGAAAATTGCACATTGAAATCATAAAATGCGCAAATGGCCCAAAATATGTGAAAGGGCGCTCTAGAAAGCATCTCTAAGCTAAGCCTTATAAGGGTCTAAAACGCACTCTAACGCACCCTTTTGGAGGAGTAAAGAAAAATGACTTTCATCGTTAAAAAAGCAGTACAAGACTATGCAAAGAAGAAATCAGTCCAAGTAAGTGGCGACTTCTACGGCGCACTTGATAAGAAGGTCGAAGGCCTTCTAGACAAAGCTGCTAAAAGAACTGGCTCAAACAAGCGTAAGACCCTAAAAGCTTACGACCTGTAATCGAGTCTAAGATGCCGGGATGTGGGAGCACGGTAATAGGTGCTTCCACCAACCTTTTTTCTCTCTCCTAACGTCACTCTTATCAAGTAGCGAAAAGGTGACTATGTGTCAAGATTTTGAGGAGTTACACCGAGTGTATAAGGTCTGTCTTACAAATGATGATGGTCCTCG
>JAEOST010000051.1 GCA_016840245.1 Candidatus Thorarchaeota archaeon | reverse complement strand
CCGCACATCCCTGTTCCATCAACCATGATGCTATTCACAGAAACAATTGTAGGTATCTCCTTTGCTTCTGTGGTCTTAGCAACGAATTTCATCATTGGAACTGGTCCTACGGCAAAGACTAGATCAATCTCTCGACCCTGTTGAATCAGGTCACCTAGAACGGTTGTAACAAATCCATGTACTCCACATGTTCCATCATCTGTTGTCTCATAGAACTCATCACTGATCTCAGCCATCTGATCCCTATAGATGAGCAATGACATACTTCTTGCACCATTGATAGTGATGAGGTGGTTTCCAGCTTCTTTGAATGCTCTTGCTACTGGAAAAGCGATAGCTGTTCCACAACCTCCACCAATAACACATACAGTACCGACCTTTTCAGCATGAGTTGCTCTACCAAGTGGTCCAACGAAGTCAAGAACACTCTCACCAGCCTCAAGACCTCCCAGAAGAGTTGTGGATTTTCCAACTTCCTGGAACACAATTGTGACGGTTCCATCTTCTCGACTGTAATCAGCAACTGTCAGAGGAATTCGTTCACCAGTCTCATTAACTCTGACTATTACAAACTGGCCTGGTAGACAGACACGAGCAACATCTGGTGCTTTGATGACCAATAGCTTTGTCATCTCATTCAGCACCTTCTTCTCAAGTATCTCATACATTGTCAATAGTTCCTCCCATGACCTAAGAAGGGCTACATGGTTCAAGCTAGCCGGTTTTGCGCATATGATAAAAGTTTGGGTGAGGAATCAATTTGATGGGAGATAGACTCGCTTCGCCTCACGAATGACTAAGCCCTGTAAATCCTTAGCTGAACCCACAGGATACACACTAGCTCCAACTTTCTCTAGAGCCTTCGCACGTCTACCTTTCTTCGAACTTCCAATATGAAACAGGACAATGCGATGTTGTCGTGAGTCTAGGTGGGTTATCCCATCAACCATCTTGTCCCAGTTAGCGACCTCAGCATCTGTTATCATCAGGACTAATACGGAATCAGAATTCTCATCACACATATCTACTATGTGCTTCATTGGCACTACTGTTCCTCCACCCTGATATGAGGTAAGGACGCGTTCAACTTCTGTGCGATCTCTACCCCATTTGCTTTTCCTGACTCCATCAGAGAAGTTGATGGCAGCTACACGACTTCCTGACATTAGAGCAATCTCAAGAGCTGCAAAGGCACTAAGGAGTGCAGTATGGTATTCGCCAGACACTTTCCTTCTCTGAATCGACCAACTCATTGATCCACTGGAGTCTATGACAAGTAGAAGGTCTGGAAGATTCCTGCTGCTCTCCTGACCATAATGTTCCTGACGCATCCATTTCCTTGTTGATAGATTCGGCACTAAGACAGGAAAAGCCTGCAATGACTGAACAATATCAAGTTCCTCTACAGGATCACCTAACCGCCATACACTGGGTGCGAGTGGAGAACTTCCTTGTAAGTTCGGATTTGAGATTTCAATCCTGAGAGATTTTCTTGCTTTAGCTCTATACCAGAAACGAATCCAAGCTTTTCTACTATCTCCTATTCCAGCAACGTAAAGGACTCCATCCAGATCTTCTATCGATCCTCCTCTACTCTCTACCTCAGACGCTAGACGCTCAATGACTTCTTCTAGGTTATCACCAGTTCCAGACTCAATACATCGTTCGACTCGTGTTTTATTGCGTGGTTCGATTGGGTCACCCATGATTGTATCAACATCGAGGGGAACTCCAATGTAATCCGAACCACTTGGTACCCCTGCACCTGCAAGTGGTTCTTCCTCATCTGGTGCCCATTTGGAAATTAACTTGGCAATCTTCTCTGTTGCTATGTTCCAACGGTCCATACGGTTCATGTATTGTCTAGTTATCCTCACAATCTCTTCTGCTGTGCTATATGTATCCTCACTAACGTCTACACCTCTTGGTATGGGAAATCCCCACATTGCACGATAACAGGATATTATGAGATTCCATAGTTCACTGTGCTCTTTAGTTCTGAGGGCTGAATCGTGAATTGATGCATTAATCCGCTCATGAGTGAGGGCTGCGAACCTCTTGAGAAGAGCAGAGTCTACAACAAGATCTGCAAAGAGGTTGCAGACAAGCATTGCAGTTGGATCGCTGACATAACGCCTTGCTGCAGCAAACATCATACCCGATGTCACTCCATCATATGGACAACGTAGATAGTGATTGATCTCATGATGACAGACAGATCTGAGGTAGGGCTCTGCCTCATTCACATCATAATTCAATGGAACTCCAACTGTATTCAAATGGACAGTCCATGAAGTCGAGTCGATAT
>JAEOST010000511.1 GCA_016840245.1 Candidatus Thorarchaeota archaeon | reverse complement strand
TGGTCCTTGTCAAAGTACTCTTTCCGTTTTGTTGGGATTATATAGTGAAGAAGAGCCTTTGGAAAGTTCTTTCCAGCTGGAATGGGAATATCCTTCTCCATATCAAGATGCCCAGACTCAGGCACACGCTCTGTGCCAGACCGGGGTGCTGTATCAGAGTCACCGAACTTGGGTTTGTTCTGATATCCATGATAGTCAGCTTTCGCTTCTACCTCAACTACCCAGAACGGCCAGAATACAAGTTTACTCTCCTTAATCTCAGCCTTTTCCTCAAGATCTTTCGGAGCGCCTAGTTGTTTCATGGCCCAACTCAACATCTTACCTGCTGCCTGGTTGTCATTAAATTGAACACGCATAAGGTAGTGTTCCTTGAGAATCTCACCAGTTCGTATCTGTACTGTTGTGCCACAATAGAGGCACACAACAGTACTTCTCTGTTGAGGCACATCCAGTGGACCATCACAATTTGGACAACTATGTTTACTCATGTGAATCGCCCCATTAAGCTCTCAATAGATCCAGTTATACTGAATCGTGTGTCCCTCTCTTCAGCATCTGCTGTTAGACAGATTTCGTAATTCAATACTCCACCAAAGACCGTGTATGAGCCCACCCATAAGAGTATACCAACTATCGCCATAATGACTGGAATCATGAATATTTCGCCCTCATCGCTCGATGAAGTGCTTCCAAAGAGAAGGAAAGTGACGTATGGGGTGGCTTGGATAATGGCAGCAGCAAGCGTGAGCATCATCGCGCTAGAAAACCACTTTACAATACGATATCGCTTCGTTACTGGTAACTCACCAAGAAGCACGTCTCCTGTAGCTCCAGAAACTGCAACCCGGAAAGTACCGCCCTTGTAGTTGTATCGAACGAGCCAATATGGTGAATGAACGTAGCTAACATCCTTGACCTTCATGTCTAGTCTATAGTCATATAGAGCATCGAGTTCTTCCTCCAATTCAGCTCGATCTCGGTCAGTTTTTCGGCTCCTTGCTCTTGGAACAGAGTCATCCTCACCAATCTCAGAGTTTAGTACAGGAGCAGAGTCAGTGTCCGCAATTTTGAACTTCTTGGTGGAAACAGTAGCCAAGGACGTGATAAACGCATCAATCCCAAATGTGGCTGCATGTCGTCTAGCCAGAATCCATTCAGTGACACTCTCAGCTGAACTGCGCTCAATCTTCCTCCATAACTTTGTATCACCTCTCTCGATTTTCTCGCCTCCGAGATGATACACCTTGCAATCTGATTCTACCATGAAAACAGGTATCCATTGTAGATTCGGGTCATCGATCTCAACATCCTTCATAATTCCAGATCCAACTGATTTCTTAGAAGCATACATCAACCATTTCTTTACAGCACTCTTTACTCCCTTAACATCAAGTTTGTTTGGAATCAGTAGATGGTCTTTCATCTCCTTGCCATCTACCATGAATGTGAAACCACAGTAGGGACATGTTGCTATGACATCATCAGCACCAAGAGGGTATGGAGCATTACAGCTCTGACATCGAAATTGTTCAATCGTTGAGGTCTTTTTTGCCTTTGACATGAATCCTCCTCCTAATCGAAATAAGTACACAACGCACCAGAGTAGATGTGTAAATGAATAGTAATCCATGTGTGTTTGGTGACGCCAATACCATTTCCACTCGTTCTTAGTGCTTCGTAACGTATAAAAGTTCGCCACTGACTAGTGGATAGATAGGACCACAATTGGAGGCAACAAGAAAAATGCAAATTCCAGCTTTTCTATTAAGAAAGTTGTACGTTAAAGGCAGCCTCGAAAACGTTGAAGATGGTTTTGTCTTCAAGCTCAAGAACCCGTTATCACCGGGAACTGCTGTCTCAATGGAACCACTGAAGGTAGGTGAAACTGAATACTCCTTAGACGCTCTGACGATAAAAACAGAGGGTGACGAGGTAAAGGCATCAGGTATCTCCGAAAGCAACCCAGTTCCGATTAAGGTTGGTGTAGAGATGCTCTTACATGTTGCTGGAGAGCCTCTCCCAGAAGGTGAGCACAAGATATTCATCAGCTTGAAAACCAAGGAAGCAGGAGTTCTGGCTTTCGACTTCACTGATGCAATCTAGGAAGATAGAAAGTAAAACCTAAGCAGTGGGGCAAACACCCCCTGCCTACTCATTTTAAATAGACAGCAACCATAGCAGATGCTGTATCGCAAGGTTTAGCCGCAATAGTTTTGAAGCTAAAACAATCCAGTTGGAATAGGTTGGTGAGATGTATGTACGTGACAATTAGACGTGATGGTGCAATTGGAATCGGTCGTGGAACTGAAGGTCTCAGAGAGATAGCTATTGGCTATGGAGAAGCTCACATGATTGCAGCTGCTCTGGAGAAATTGGCACAGACAGCGAGAAGCTATAAGCAGACCTACAAGAAGACGACAGATGTTGGTGCAGGAAACAAGATTGATTTCGAACGTTCAGCGGATGGTTTGATAACATTGATTGGAGATGGTCACTCATACAGCTGCACAGAGGAAGAGATTCGAGATCTCTCGAAGATGTTGATGAATCTCCCTCCAATTGAGATATCACCGGCATCTGCATTCGTAGATAAGATAACACCCAGAGGTGACATCTGTTTAGTTGTCAATAATAGTGGACAGACCTTGGAATTATCACTACCAGAAGCAGCCCTTGTAAGAACCGCAATTCAAGCAAGTATCAAAGGCAAGTACTATGAGGAACACATCACCGTAGGTAGGAAATCGATAAGTGTGATGCGAACAAGTGACCTGAAATGGGAATTGGGTACAGACAATACCAAGGTGAAGTTCACTGCATATGAAATCGAATCTTTGATTGCTGGACTCAGTAATGGCATTCTTGAAGTCCTGATGGATCTAGTTAAGGCATTGGGCTCAGATGATATCTCTGACATTAGAATCAAGAGCCATCTGCAGCGTATGGAACAAGAAACGGCAAAAGTAGTTGCTGATCACAATAAGGCTAAAGCCATAGTTCGAGAAATCTCAAACAGCAGTAAGAAGATTCTTGGTGGCAAGATAGACGCTGATATGAGAACCCATGAGTTCGTGAAAATGTGTCTGTTTGTTCACTCTAAATTGAATCCTGCATTTACCGTACCTTTGTTTGATCTATTCTCGAAGGTTTACGTAGCAAAACCGTGAAATTCACCAATCATAAATAGATTCATTGAACTGATTCAAGGTACATATGATGCACCACCGTGAAGAGATATAAAGAGAGTCAGACTTGGTCGCATGGGTTTCAAGTAAGAAACAAGACAAGTCAGTATGCGAAGAGGAGTAAGTGTCATTGTCTGGAGTTCGCTACATTAGTCAGCTTGCCAAAAGATGGGGTCGGAGAGGCCCGGTCCAGCTCTATAAGATGTTCAAACTACATAGAACTCCATTTGGTGAGATATTGAACAACATGTTCGAAGCGCTCGATATTAATGGTGGAAAATTTGCATTCCCGACAATCGCATCTGTTGCACGTATGAAGCCTGATTTGGTGGCGCTGATTGACAATGAGGGGCACGAAGTTGCAAGTCATGGATACAATCACCTCAGATATCCTTCTTTGACATCTGCAGAGAGAGAGGCGGATCTCGCTCTAAGTCTTCAAGTATTTAGAAAGTTGGGTTTCAAAATTCGTGGATTTAGAGCACCGTATGACAATTATGTGGATGATATGGTACACCTGCTTGAGAAGTACAGATTGGTCTGGGATGGAGGTTTGGGATATCGTCCAGAACACAGAGAGAAGAATCAGTTCTTCAAAGCAGACCTAGATGGAAAAGAGTCCAAAGTCACCTACATCCCACTCAATATCTGGAGTGATGACAGGATGATAGACACTCTAGGTATGAGGGCAGATTTAGTAACTAAGGTACTCAAGTCAGAGGTTGAGAAGACCTCTAAGAATGGGGGCGTCATCATGTTCGATCTACACCCAATAAGAATAGGTCAACCTGAGTTTGTAGGCTGCCTTTCTGAGCTTCTCGAATATAGCAATACTCTCGGAGGTTGGACTCCAACGCCAACCGAGGCCGTCGAATACTGGAATAAAAATAACAGATGGAAGGGAGATTCTACATTTTGTCTTCTCCTTACAGGAGATATTGATAACTGGGTCTTCTCTGATTATCTGAGACGTACTTTACTACGAAGACACACAATCTTGAAGATAGATGGAGGCCAAAATTGAATGGGAAAAATGATGGGAAGAATCTGGCGGATCTTTGCATGGCTAGCACCGATCTACCAGTTCCGTGCCGCAATGCATCGACGATGCGGCGTTAAGATTGGTAAAGGTGTCTTCATGGGAGCAAATGTGATTATAGACAGTGAATACCCTGAGTATGTTGAGATTGAGGATTGGGCAGCCATTGGACCAGGTGCAATGATCATGACTCACTCTGGAGCTAGTCCATACCATCAAAAATTAGGAATCTATCATCAGGGCCCAAAGAAAGTCATTATCAAAAAGGGAGCATGGGTAGCAAGTGGGGCTATTATTCTACCAGGAGTTACCGTGGGAGTGGGTGCTATTGTTGCAGCAGGTGCAGTTGTTAGCAGGGATGTACAACCAATGACAATGGTAGCTGGAAATCCTGCTAGAGCCGTTCAAAAACTTGAAACAAAGAAAGAGTAGAACTAGATCTTACTGGCAACTATCTTCTTTACATCAGCAACCGTCCAAATCTCTACAACCTCTTCATCCTCAAAGAAGATTCCAAACTCGTTCTCAATCTCGCTGATCAGTACAAGATGTGCCATAGAATCCCATGGTTCGTAGTCTTTTCGGCGTATATCATCCGTGATGTTCTCACTCTCCAAGAGAAGGACCTGAGCAAGAATTCCTATGAGTTTGTCATTTGTATCGGTCATTTCTATTCCTCTATGAGTGTGATCCACTCGGGTACTTCCA